>JAFGTN010000490.1 GCA_016934075.1 Pirellulales bacterium | reverse complement strand
TTTTTGCATATCTTGTGGTGATCCTTCGGATTGACCACAAGATGGCGTATGCAAGTGGATACCTGGATAGTTATGAAACCGCTTCTACTCAACTTTGCCCCTTCATGCCCATCATTGCGATCTGAATGCGACATAAGGCACCCAATTTCGCACGATCTCAGCTATATGGTTACTATCGCATGGCTCTAGGGGGGGTGGTTGATTAGTTTCGTAAAACATCGATAATATAGGATTGCCTAGCGGTGGTCTTTGTTCGCTGAAAAGGCCAGAGGGGTAACGATCTTGTCAGCCACTTTTTGCGGGATGATATTCCGAGAGCAAATCATGACAATAGCACAGCAATTTGAAAGTCTTACTTTTGAAGACTGGGACCGACTCTATCGAGAGGGGCGACCACCATGGGAGACGGGCCAAACTTCGGGCGAGTTGATTAAGTTGCTCGAGGAAGGAGTTATTCCTGTCGGTCGCGTGCTCGAGTTAGGTTGTGGTACGGGTGCCAATGCCGTTTGCCTGGCCAGGAAAGGTTTCGAGGTAACCGCCATCGATTCTTCGCCTACCGCTCTGGAGCGAGCGCGTCGGCGCGGACGTTTGGAAAACGTTCCGGTTCACTTCATTCTCGAAGATGTTTTCGAATTCGCCAAAAAATCAGAGCCCTTTGATCTGATTTTCGACGCCGGTTTCTACCACTTCGTGCGTCGCGACGATCTAGATCAGTTGTTGGATCTTCTTTGGCGTGTAACTCAACCCGGATCGTATTACGTCACGCTGGCCGGCAATGCCGACGACCAGAGCGAGGGCGGTCCCCCGCGGGTTACCGAAGAGGAAATACGCGGCGAACTTGGACGTATTCTGGACATGGTCCAATTGCGCACATTCCGCTTCGAGAGTCCCGACCGCGAAGAAGGCTATCTGGGCTGGTCTTGCGTGATGAAACGTCCCGGTTAGCTGTTAACAGCGTGAACCGAGAGCAGTGCTTCGAGTTCCACTGACGCGGCCAAAACAGAGTCGATGTCCGTTTTAGCGTTTGTTATCGCTTCGAGCCAAGACAGGTATTCGATTAGCCCCTCGCTCTGCCATAGCTCGGAGTTGTTGCCGGCTGCTTGGATAAGCTCCTCGGCCAGATGCGTGCATCGAGTGAGAGGATCGAGCGGAATGACCATGGACGCTGATTTGATCGTGTGAAGCGTTCTGAGGACTTCTCTGGGCAATGCTTCCTTATGGTTTTCCGTGCCCAGCGTGTTATAAAGCTGGTTCAGATGCATGGCGTGGTTTTTCAGTTCCCGCAGGAAAGTGCTCCACAGCGACTGGCCGATACCGCTGGGAGGCGTGACGCCATCCTGGCTGTTGAAAGTGTCGACGTTGACACTGTCCTCGGGTGTTTGATTGTTGTTTGGCGTTTTTCGTGCGGTGGGTGGTGCCGGGGCTTCTTGAGTGGCGGATGAAGTTTGTTTTTCTTCTGCGACGGCGGCCCGAGGATAGGGCGTTTTTTCGTCCGATTGGCTGCCGGCATCGGCGGGTACGACCGGTTCGGTCGACTTGATCGATTCGGCGGCTTTTGTGACTGTTTCCAAATCCTGGGCGCGGCACGATTGTTGATATTCGCTGATCAGTTCATCTACCAATTCGACGACTCGGGACAATTCCGGCTTGGAAACCTGGGCGTTGGCCCCTACCATTTTTCCCTTTTTGAGGTTGTCGGGCGTGACGATGGATGAATACAGCAGCACCGGCAGTTTGGCCAGCACTTGATGTTCTTTGATTTGCTTGGTAAGGTGGAAGCCGTCGATCTGAGGCATCTCGACGTCGGAAATGATAATATCCGCGACATCTTCCACGCGTCCTTTTTCGGCGAATTTATTCTGTATCCACTTCCAGGCCTCAGCGCCGTTGTCGAATATTTGCACTTGTGTGTAGCCGCTGTTGCGGAGCGTGGTGCCGATCGCCTCGCGCACGGTGGGCGAATCCTCGGCCAACAGAATCCGGCATGTTTCGCGAGGCAATCCCAGGGGATTGTCAATGGCGTCGGTGCGGAAGAACTGGTTGGTGACGCTGTCGAGCATCATCTCGAAATCGAGCATCACGATCAGGCGACTCTCGTGGCGAGCCAGAGCGGTGACAGGCGTTTGCGACAAGGCCTCCAGGCCGGGAACCGCCAGAATGTTCTCCC
Source organism: Pirellulales bacterium (assembly GCA_016934075.1). Lineage (GTDB taxonomy): Bacteria > Planctomycetota > Planctomycetia > Pirellulales > Thermoguttaceae > JAFGTN01. The sequence goes on along the minus strand of JAFGTN010000490.1, from coordinate 6,377 downwards.
AGCTTAACCTGTAGATGCGATCCACCGAATCTACAACGAAGGCCGTCTGCTGCTGGTTAAAGTCGGTGAGAATGATCGTCGAATCGCTTTCCTCGCGAGCAGCTTCGATTCCCAGGTGCCGCGATAGTGATACACAGGGGATTACATGTTCACGAAGTTTGAAAACACCGCAAATCGAAGGATGCGCCTTGGGTAGGTTGGTGATTTCTTTCCAAGGCAGAACTTCGCGAACCTTGGCAACATTGATACCGAACGTGTAGTCGGCCACCGAAAAAACCAGTAATTCCAGTTCATTCGTGCCACTCTCAAGAAGGATTTCCTTGTCCAGCAGAATGTTACTGAGACTTGACATACCGCACCTCGTCGATTCGAACGCTACAACCATTACATGTGACGCGATAAACTACCGAATCACCTACATGTTTTGTCGACCTTCGAATTGGCGACAGTGAGTAATCTGTAACGCGTGCAGATGACCGCGCATGTCGTTAGGATCAGGTTAAACAGTCGCCTGCAACTGGTGATGATTGTGAGGATCGAGTCGGTCGAGAGGGGCTTCGGGCTTTGAAAGTCAAGCATCCTAATGCGGGGTGCCATTTCAACCTGTAATTGGGATTCAGACCATCTCGGTTGTTGTATTCTGTTGACTTTTCAACGCGGCGGTGAACAACCGGTGCGAATACGCAACTTCCTCGGGCGTTACGCAGCCGGCGAAACGGCTCTTGGGTTTACCTTCGGTCAGTTCGTAAAGAAAGGCTGCCCAGAGTTGCTGAATGGCGTCGCTAAAGCCGAACTCGAATATTCCACCGGTAATACCGCCGAAAGCGGGCGTCCAACCCATGTCGATTTGCTGCCATGCCTGCAAGGATCCGCCCGTGTATTCGAGTATTTCCAACCGGCGAGGGTTTTTTGCCGACCAGCGGGCGCAGCCCTTGGTTCCTTTTACCTCGAAGTACCAGGTGTCGGTTTCGCCGGGCGCTATTCGTTGGGTTTTGATAGTTAGCGGGAACGGCTCGCCCGTGTTTCCGTCGATGGCGTCGCACAGCAGTGTCGCGTTATCCCATGTCTCGCAGGGGACGATGTTCCCGTCTTTGTCGGGCCGTTGTTTCATGATGTTCGAAAGCACGGCCCGAACCGACTTGGGGAACCAGCCGGCGCGGAAGGGCATGTGGCAAGGGTGCATGCCCAAGTCGCCCATGCAGCCGTATTTGCCGTTGATTTTCAGGATGCGCTTCCAGTTGATCGGTTTGTCGGGATTGAGGTCCGAGGCATGCAGAAACCCGGAGTTAACCTCGATGATTTGTCCAAAGGCCTTGTCTTCGATCATCTGCCCGATGCGCTGCATGGGCGGGAAGAAGGGGAAGTGCGACGTGCAGCGCACGAACACATCGGGGTGTTCTTCGATGCATTTCATTATCGCGTCGTTGGCCGGCTTGTCGATGCCGAAGGGTTTTTCGCCCATAAGGTGCTTGCCGGCCTTGATGATATCGGTATAGAACTGCTCGTGGAGGTTGTGCGGTACGGCGCAGTAGACGACTTCCACTTCCGGGTCGGCCAACATCTGCTTGTAGTCGGTTGTAGCCGTTTTGATCGTCGGGAAGTTATCCTCGAACCACCCGAACAGCCCTTCGTTGGCATCGCAAACGGCCACGATCTCCGGCCGAACATTCATGTTGGTAAGGTGGCACCAACGCGCGGCTGCGCTGCCGAACTCGCGCCCCATCAAACCCAATCCGATCACGCCGACTTTTACCGTTCTCACTTTGTATCTCCTTCACTTAAACTGCCCCAGAATATCGATATCTACTTCCCGGCTCCAGGCCTCCATGAGTTTTTTGAAGACTTCTCCGGGTCGGCCGCTGCCGATCGTTATGCCGTTGATTTTCGTGACGGGCATCATGCAATATGGAGTCGTCGCCAAAAAGGCTTCGTCGGCATTGACGACATTGAATGGTTGAAAATCGCGCTCGACGAAGGGGATCCGCAACGATTCGGCAAGTTCGATTATCGTTTTGCGGCTGATGCCCGGCAGGGTGTTTCGCAGCGTGGGTGAGACGATCGTGCCGTCTTCGACCATCAAGAAGTTGGCTCCGCTGGTTTCGGTCACGTTTCCGTCGAGATCCAGCAGCAGGGCTATCGCTTCGGGGTCGACGAGATGGGCTTCCTGGTCGGCCAGATAATAGTGCATGCGACTGCGGTATTTCATTTTAGGATCGTAGCACTGTGGCGGTACGTGGCGGGTAGAAGGTGTGACAACATGTACGCCCTCGTTCATTTTCTCGGTGAAGATCTCGAACGGCAGGCGGAATGTATGCACGCAAACCGTGGGCGTTTGACGGGCGCTGCCGCCGGCACTGCCCGCATATATGCGGTTTTCGCCCGCGGTAACGAAAATCACCAGTCCTAATTCATTATCCTGGTCCAAAAGTGCCGCGTTTGTTTTCGTCAATTCTTCGCAGATGTGTCCCAGTTTGACCATTGTCATGCCGATATCGAAACGCACAAAACGTAGCGAACGTTCAATGCGCGCCAGGTGATCGTCGAGTCGGTAGAGGTGCTGGTGGAAGGTGCGAACCATTTCCGTAACTGTAGCCCCCAGCACGACTCCAAGGTCGTAGATATTGATCGAAGCCTGCGAGGACGGCACCATTTTTCCGTTGAGATAAACTTTTGGTTCCGGCATTTCTTTGTGTCTTTCAGTAGCTTATGGTTAGTTGTTGTTAAATGTCAGGGGGCAGGAAGTGTAGAATGCTCAAACCTGATGTCTTACGCCTCGAGTAACTTGACCAGTGTGTCAACCATAATCTTCCCCGATTCGGGTGAGAACAACGCGTTGGTGGCCTCGTAACCTCCGGCTGCCGCTGCTTCGGGTGTTACTATGTATCCTTGCAACTCGCCATTGACCAGGCTGACCACGAAAACACCTTCGCCCGCCCGTTTCTTGACATCCAAAGCGTACTCGGTGAAACACTCGCCGGGGATGCCCAGCAATGCCGCCTTGCCTATGCCTATCGCTTGAACTTCCAGCGGCCGGTACGAATTGAGTGTCGCTTCGATTTGGCCCGAATTCCGGGCACGTGCCAGGGAGAGCAATCCTTCGGCGCCGAAGATGGCGCACTCGGCCGTTCGTACCTCTGGTCGCGGAGCACCTTCATTCAGTAGTCGTTTGTAGGTGGTTCGGTATTTGTCCAGTGTCTTCCGGGCATCTTCCACCGAGGGCATGGTGCGCTGCTGGAGTTCGAGTTCCGCCAATTTTCCCCACAGCCGAACATCGGAGGCGAAGCGATCATCGCCGATGGACTCGATGCTGTCGGCAACGGCCGCGCCGAGTTTTTCGCCCAAGCGTTGGGCCTCGTCGAAAGTTTGGCCCGTGATGTGATAACGAGGGCTTTGATTTCCGCAGGGTGCCGTGTGGTAAATGACCGTGAGCTGTTCACCGAAGCGTTTAGCCAGATACTCGCGCGTGTAGTGGGGGAAGTCGGAGGATACCCATCGTGAGTCTTCATGTAGAACGGTGGGATGCATTCCATAGACGATGACCGCGGCAAGAAGTTCCTTGGCGTTGCCGATTTCTCTTGCCAGCAGAATTCCCACCTCGGGATCGGTAACGCCGTCGATAGCGTGACGGTTCCCGCCCACACCCGTGGCATCGGCCGTGGTCCAGGCGATTTCGGCAAGACGTGTTTGCGCTAGCGCCTCGCTGGCGGCGGCAACTGTCTGGGTCTTTACATGTTGCAGGTAAGCCGGATCCGGATCGGGTATGGTTTCGTCTTCCTGCCAACCTATAAGCCGGGAGGTTACGGGGCCGGAGTGTGTATGCGTGCAGCTTATGAAAACACAGGACTCTTCGGTTGAAAGTTTTTCGGCAACCGCTTTGCGAATGTCACGTGCGGTAGGCGGATCGAGGAAGAGGATATCGAGTGAAACGAGCGCGAGTATGCAGTCATCATTTTTGATACATAGGGCCGATGCCCAAAGCGAGTCGTGAATGCCTTGCGAGATGCGTTCGACGTGTGGATAGCCGAACAGAGCCGTTGGTCCGGAGGGATTGATTTCGCGTCGTGCCGCGCCCGCCAGGATTGCCATGATTTTTTGTCCTCGTAACTTCAACCGGTCACAGGCGACCGAGCTAATGCATTTTACGATTGTTGTTTTTTATAGTTTCCGCCGATGGGGATATTTCTATCCTCGAAATAGTTGTCGTCGATCTCGCAAGGCATGCTCAATTCCAAAAGCAGCGCCGGGCCGATTCCAGTGAAGCTGTGCGGCTTGCCCGGCTCTACCGGCAGCACTTCACCTTCGCCCATTTCGCGTTCCACACCGTCGAGCGTCATCCTTACGCGGCCTTTTGTGATGAAAAAAGTTTCATGCTTGGTTTTATGCCAGTGCATGGGGCAGGTTTGCCCGTCGGTTACGTACAGATACTTCCCGCAATAGCCGGGTAGGGCCTCGTTGGCGATCCAATACTCGATCAGACCAATGTGAGTGAAATCGCCCAGACCGAAATCCAGCACCAACGGTTCTACCGGCGGCATCGACAGCTCCCACTCTTTTACCTGGGAGAGCATGGCAGCCACTGCTTCATCGGCTTTTGCGCCCTGGATCGAAATTTCCAGCCCTTTGTCAAGTTCTTCCATTATTGTCTTGCGGAGATTAAAACTATGGGTGGATACTAGTCGACCTGTTGAAAAAGTCGGTTTCGCTAGTTTTGGGTGCCACTGCTGGCTTGTCCAGCAGTGTTTTCCGGGAGTTTATTGCTCTAACTGCTGGACAAGTCAGCAGTGGCACCCTTTTTCAACGGGCTGCCAACAACGTCTGGACGGTGCTCGAAACTCGTTATTAGAACAGATCCGCCGTCGCTCGACAATGGTGTGGGGAGCCGGTGAAATAGTTCCGGTTGTGTCACTGAGGAAATAGTTCCCGTGGTGGTATTGTTCTTTCGTGGGGGGCGAAAAATGGATTATTTTACAGAAAAATGACGGAACACGAATTTGTCAAAAAATGTTGGTTTTTAAGCGGCGCCACCGCCTCGGGCAAGACGGGCGTGGGCATCGAGCTTGCTCGTCGGCTCGACGCCGAGATCGTATCGATGGACTCCATGGCCCTCTACCGCCATATGGATATCGGCACGGCCAAGCCCACACCCGAAGAGCGCCACCAGGTGCCGCACCATTTGATCGACGTGATCGAGCCGCACGAAGAATACAGCCTGGCTCAGTATATCGAAGCGGCTCGAAAATGCGTTGCTGAGATTCACGCCCGCGGTCGCGAGGTTTTATTCGTTGGCGGGACGCCGCTCTATTTGAAGGGCCTTTTACGGGGGATTTTCGAAGGGCCGGCTGCGGACGAAATGTTACGCGAGGAGTTGGCGGCCGAGGCTCAGCGGGGCGGGGGCGAGTGGTTGCATGGGAGGCTGACAAAGGTCGATCCGGCGGCGGCCCAGCGGTTGCATCCCAACGATACGCGGCGGCTGATCCGCGCTATCGAGGTTTTCGAAAAAACCGGCCGGCCCATCAGCCAGTGGCAAGAGCAATTCGACACGGGACTACCGGCCGAAGAGTGCCGCGTGTTCGTGCTCGATTGGCCGCGCGAAGAACTTTATTCGAGGATCAACCGCCGCGTTGACCGGATGTTCGCCGCCGGCTTGGTCGATGAAGTTCGCGGTTTGTTGAAAAATTGTGGCTCGGGCATCTTGCCCGTGAAGGGAACGCCACACGGCCGGGACGACCGTGCCATAAATGTAGAACAGCCATCTTCGGCTGTTTCAACGCCACTAAGCAAAACGGCCGGCCAGGCGGTTGGCTACCGCGAAGTGATCGAGCATCTTCGCGGTCGGCACGACCTGGAAGAAACCATCGAGTTGATAAAGATGCACACCCGCCGTTTCGCCAAACGCCAAGGCACCTGGTTCCGCAGCCTGAGCGAATGCCGCTTTGTGCCGCTGAGCGGGGAGGTTGATGGACCGGAAACGGCCCGTTCGATTGCTGAGACAGGTGTGTAGGTTCGTAAGCCGGGTTATAACGGGCAACGATACTTTTCCGACACTATTTATTCCGCAGTTACACGCAACACGCAGCGCTTCCGCGCCGGCAGTGCAAACGCTATTCGCGTTCGTGGGCCGTTCACCTTAAACGGCTTAGCAGCCGTAATGATCTCTCCATTATCACCGGTTAACGTGAACTTATAGTTCCCCGACTTGAGCAGATACAACTCCGCCCCCATCGAACGCGACTCTTCACCGAAGTGAAATAACTCGGCCTCGAAATAATCCTCGCCGCGCTTCGTCACCAGCGCCGCGATCTGGCGCGGTTTCGTCAACCAGCGAACGGCATTGAGCGGCAGAATTCCGAAGTTACCGCGGTCACCGGTGGCCGTTG
>JAFGTN010000489.1 GCA_016934075.1 Pirellulales bacterium | reverse complement strand
ATGAGATACCAGAATGCAATTGATGCATACATAATGATTATTATACAACTTTCGGGTTGGTATCATGACGAAGATCCAAGACTAGAACTTCACGATTTAAACAAAAAAGATGAACAATTCACACCAGCAATAAAAATATTAAGGCAAGCGGTTAACGGTAGGCTCAAAGGTGTTGAAACTTGGTATTAGCATCTAATCGGCCATATGCGCGGATCATGAAGGGCTTTGGTTTTTTTGGGAGAAAAACGTGAGTATCAAGGCTTGTGAAGCAAACAACCCAGGTGCCAGGATTAGCGGAGGCGGGGCCGTAGTGGCTGAATTGCTGAGGCATGGCGTGGATACTGTCTTCGGAATTCCAGGCGGACAGAACTTGGCAATCTATGACGCCTTGCATGGCGAGCAACATCGCATTCACCATGTCATGGGCCGTCACGAGCAAGGACTAGGATTTATGGCCGATGGATACGCCAGGGCGTCGGGACGTGTCGGCGTAGTCATAACCACCAGTGGGCCGGCCGTGGCCAATTTGGCTTGCGCCATGGGGCAAGCAACTACCGATACATCGCCTGTGCTGGCTATCGCCTCGGCCGTTTCCAGCGAGTTGATCGGCAAGCGGCGCGGCGGGCTGCACGACTGTGGCGATGCCGCCGATATCATGCGCCCCGTCTGCCGGCACGTGCGCCGCTGCAATCGCGTTGAAGATATCCCGCGTGTTTTGCAGGAATTATTTCACCTCCTTCGCGCCGGTCGCCCGGGTGGGGCTTTTTGTGAAGTACCATGCGACGTTCTGGATACCGTCGGCGAAATGGAAATCCTGTCGCCGCTAAACGTTGAGCATACTCGACCACAAAAGCAGTCGGTCACGGCAGCAGCCGAACTCTTGGCTCAAGCCCAGCGGCCATTGTTGTGGGTGGGCACAGGCGCAACTGTAAGCGGAGCCGGAAGCGAGATTGCCGAACTAGCCGGTCGGATTGGCGCTATTATCGTTCACACGTCACTCGGTCGTGGCCTGGTTCGATCCGATCATCCACAAGTTGTTTCCAACGACGGTGCCCTGTTAACCGAGGTTAGCGAAACTATTGCCGATGCCGATGTAGTACTTGCCGTGGGTACGATGTTCAAGCAGGAGGATACGGCAGCCTGGCAAACCAGATTCGGTAATAAACTAATCCACATCGATATCGATGCCGAAGAAATAGGACGCTCATACGATGTCGAGATCGGTATTGTCGCCGATGCCAAAGCGACTCTATCCGCACTACTTGAAGTTCTTCCCAATCGTGTGCCCGCGCCGGTCGAATGGATCGACCGTGGCAAACAGGCCGAAGCATCACGCCTGGCACAACGTCGCCGCCAATCGCCCACTGAAATGAAGGCGCTTGATATCCTCCGCGACGCAGTTGTGGGTGACGGTATCCTGGTTTGCGACCGTTGCAACTTGGGATATTGGATGTATCGTTGCGGGCCGGCCCACGCGCCTCGCACATTCCAATATCCTATGGGCTATGGAGGTCTGGGCGGAGCATTGCCGCAGGCAATCGGAGCCAAGTTGGGATGCCCAGATAAAACAGTGGTCTGTGTAATCGGCGACGGTGGCTTCCAATTCACCTCGACTGAACTGGCCACGGCAGTTCAGGAAAATGTGCCCATAGTGATTGTGTTGTGCAACAACGGTCGCTACGGGGCTATCCGGGCAGCGCAAGACCGGCATTATGCGGGAAGGCGATTTGCCGTTGAATTGACAAATCCCGATTTCCAAATGCTTGCCGCGGCCCATGGTGTGTCGGCCTCGCGTTGCGACAACCTTGACGAATTCGAGACGCAGTTGAATGCGGCCATCGCTTCGAATAAGCTAAGACTGATCGAAATAACCGTCGATTTGGCTGATCCGTAAACCGAAATACCACGTCTAGCACAAAGGATTTCCGTTATGAAAAGATTGTTGGTATTGAAACTCGCCTTCATTATTTGGCCTACGGCTATTATTTTGCCAACCATGATTACAATTGTCCATGCCGATGAGCCCGTCGCTAGCAAGCGTTTCAAAGCCCAGGCTTATAGTCCCCTGGAGTTCGAACGCATGGGAATTATTGCGACCTGGGAAAAATACGACGGTGTTTTATTGTGGGGGAAAGGCCAGACATTGGTCGCGATGGATGACGGCTGCGATATGAGTGTGCCCGAATGGAAGGTTAAACTACCTTGGGGTCCGAAGGTCGTCGCCGGATATGATTCCGTGGATAATGACGATGATCCCAGCCCCGTGCCACCCGGATATCACGGCACCGGTATCGCGTTTCCTTCCTCGCTTAACTACAAAGGCAAGCTGGGCGTGGCGTATAACAATTCCGTGATACAAATTCGCGCGGTCACCATCGTCCACCTCCGCAGCGATGAGGCGGCCTCGCTTGCGATGGGCTTGCAATGGGTTATTGATAATCAGAAGCGTTACAACATTACCGCAATTAACCTCTCGCCTTTGGACGACCAGCGGCACCGTAGGCCGGTAGCAACCGTAATCGACGAAAAACTGACGAAGCTGCGCGAACAGGGCGTTTGGGTAAGCGCTCCGTGCGGAAACCATGGATACACCACGGGCATATCCTGGCCCGCTTGCGCGTCGGCCTGTTTCGCAATAGGCGCGGTTAAACCGGCCGCCGATATAGTGCATCTAGACCGGTTCTCAAACACAGATCTGACAATTCCGGCCACCGCTACCTCATCCTCGAACGCATTCATTGTCGGCTCCGCGATGATCCTCCGCGAGGCGATTGAAAAGAGCTGCTTTAAGTGGCGTCGGGAAGGGAAAACACTGCCCGAGGCGATGCTGGCTATTTTCAAGAAGACCGGCACCGAAGTAACCGACCCGGCCACGGGACTCCACTTCCGTCGACCGAACCTTCTGGCCGCGGTTGACTATGTATTTTCCGAATCGAAACCTCGCTAAACAATAGCTTATGACACATCATAGGAGTTGCTAATGCACTCTAAAGAGCGATTCATAGCAGCCTGCGAACATGCCCAACGGACGCTCGACATACTATGCAAAAATGGCGGTTACATCTTTGCTCCAAGCAATATATATCAACCAGACATCCCGTTGGAAAACATTGTTGCCGTTTATGAAGTAGCTTAACAGTCTTTCCATACACCTTGCGGAGAATAGTTGTGAACACACCCGAACATGGATTATGTCCGGAAAAATCGGCCACCAACAACCGACCGTGGGAGGTTCGAGGCGAGGATCGGGATTTTTACGATCGTGAATTGGACTCGTTTGTGCCGGAGCGAGTATTTGATGCGCATGCGCATTTTTATCAACGGAAACACTCGTTGATTATCGATCCCGGTATGCCCGATGCCGTGGGTTTTCCGGAGTGCGGGCCGCTGTTTGATGCACTGCATCCCGGGCGCAATGTGGCCGGTTTGTTTATCCCGATCGCCAAGATTGGGCATTTCCGTCAGGCCAACCAGTGGATCGCGGATCAAATCGCCGGCAATGATTTGTGCAGAGGGTTGTTTTTCGTGCACCCCGAAGACGATCCAGAATGGGTTCGGGAAGAAGTGCGTCGGTTGGGATTGCATGGGCTGAAATGTTACCACACCTGCGCGGCCAGGCAGCCAACCTGGGAATCGGATATTCCTGACTATCTACCCGAAAATCTTGTCAAAGTCGCGGATGAAGAAGGCTGGGTTATCACCTTGCATATGGTCAAATCCCGAGCCGCTGCCGATGAGAGCAATCAGCACTGGATTCGATATTTCTGCGAGAACTACCCGAACATGAAATTGATTCTAGCCCATTCGGCGCGTGGATTCCAGCCGGGCCACAATATCGAGGGCTTGCCAAAACTCGTCGGGTTGGATAACCTCTATTTCGACACCAGCGCCAATTGCGAGCCGCTGGCCCATCAGGTCATTTTACGTTACTTCGGGCATAAGAGACTGCTATACGGTTCAGATTCACCGGTGAGCCACATGCGCGGCCGATCCGCCGCTGCCGTCGATTCGTTTATATGGCTTTACCCGAACACGGCTACTTGGAAAACCACCTATGCAAACATCGAACCCGTGCTGGTCGGCCTGGAGCACTTACGATCTCTAAAATGGGCCTGCTGGTCGGAACGCTTAGATGACAGTGCGGTAGAGGATATCTTTTGGAATAACGCAGCGGCATTGTTTGAAGTGCAGTATAAATGACTTCGACTGAGTACCTGAAACAACTTCTCGCCGGTAACAAACCCCCGGGACATTTTATGATGCCCCTGGTCAAACAGTTTTGCACGGTCAACACAGCCGGAAAATACGGCGAGTACAGCCTGGATTACCACGTTCTGACTCGCTGTCAGTTGGAAATCATCGAGCGCTACCCCATAGATATCTTCAACGTTTTGGGGTACCCCTATCGCGAGGCAGCCGATTGCGGGTTGAGTGTCGAGTTCCCGGAAGATGGCCAACCGGTGAGTGAAGGCGTGCTTATTCATTCTCGTGATGATCTTGAACGAATCTATTGGCCCGATCCACGAGAAGGACGCTTAATGGCGAACCGCATCGCCGCTTGCCGCGAATTCAAGCGATTGCGCCCCGACATCGTAATGATGGGTGCTTGCGAGGCGCCCTTTGCACAGGCATGCACTTTCCTGGGAATCGAACGGGCCATGATGTTGCTCTACGAGGATCCGCAATTCCTGCTGGATGTGATGGAACGGATCGAGCCACTCGAGTTGGATTTCTGCATGGCGCAGATCGAAGCCGGAGCCGAGATGATCTTTATGGGCGACTCGCTGGCCTCACAAGTAAATCCACATTTCTACGAGGACTACATCCTTGACTTCGAAAAACGTATAACGCAAAACATCCAGGCGTATGGTGTTCCGGTACGATTGCATATCTGCGGAGATATTACTTCCATCCTGTGCCGAGTGGCTTCCACTGAAGCAAGATTCATCGATATAGACTTTCCGGTGGATATCACCGATGCCTGCCGAGCCGTCGCCCGCGTGAGTCCCACGTCTTATGTCGTGGGTAACTTTCATCCGGTACAGGTGCTCTTGAACGGATCGCCCGAAGAGGTGCGTCGCGTTTGTCGCAATTGTGAATCCGAGGCGGCCGCGTTCAATAATTTCATTCTCGCACCTGGTTGCGAAGTCCCGCCCGCTACACCGGTAGATAATTATCAAACCCTGCTGGAGTTCGGCTGGAAGGCCAAGGTTGGAGAGACAAACGAATGCTGAAGGCAAGTTGCGAGAATTGAGATTGGAACTGCAGCCGGTTCCCCGGTCGACGAGGCTTTATAAGCCAATGGGCATCCCGGTGGAAGTCGAGGCTGTGTTTGAAGTCGAGGTATGAAATGTATTTGAGCGTAATACCAAGGCACCAGCACAATCCTGGGACAATTGTGTAATTTGTTCAGCATTTATTCTCGATATCAAATCAATTCGACATATAGCTATGTAGTTCCAGCAACTCAAGCACGTAGTCCATTGTATCCAGGTCGATATCGGGACCGACAGAATGAGGACCGAACACGTAGCCTCCGCCTTGACCGGCCTGAAGCAAGTATTGCACGTGGTCGCGGATCTCGAACCGGTCACCGCGGGGAAGGATATTGCTGTTATCAAGCCCACCGGTGCAAATCAGACGGTTGCCGTACTTCTGACGGATCTTGACGGGATCCATGCCGGCACGGAATTCACACGGGTTGATTGCATCGATTCCGACTTCGATCCACATATCTAAAACTGAGTTGTTATTGCCGTCGCTGTGGTGCATAACCCATCTCGCGCCAGCGTCCTTATAAGCTTTCACCATACGTTTTAGGGCGGGCAGGAAAATCTGCTCGTAATGTTTGGGACCGACCATGGGACCGCGGATGCTGGCAATGTCGTCGTAGATGGCAATCCCCGTTTCTTCAAGTCCGAAGCGTCGCATGCCTTCGACTGCTACATCTACGATGTGGTCGGTCACACGGTCGACGAACGCACGCGTCCATCCGGGATCCTCCACAACGTCCATCCAGAACTGGGCCTCGCCACGCATCATGGCCGCCCGGAGGTACGGCCCGCCGCTCTTGCACCAGACGAAATATTCGTCCTTTAGTCGGGCGGCTTTCCGGCCGGCTTCAGAAAAACGGGAATCTTGAAATGGATCCTCAAATTCT
>JAFGTN010000488.1 GCA_016934075.1 Pirellulales bacterium | reverse complement strand
TATTTATTGCCAGCGGTTTGGGCTGCGCGCTGACGAGTTCGTACATGGTGCCCAAACTCGTTTTCTACATTCTTGGTGGAATCGCCGCGGGCATGGTATATCCGCCGCTGATGGCCTGGTTGAACCAAGGGCAAAATGGCGCCGCGGCTCGACGACACGTGAGTCGCACTTTGATCCGCTTCTGCCTGGCCTGGAACTTGGGCCTGATAAGCGGCCAACTTTCGGGCGGCATGTTCTTTACTTTCGACAGCCGGCTGCCGCTGTTTGTGGCGGCCGTGTTGAGTTTCTTGAACTTTTGCATAATCCAGCGGATCGAAGGTGGTACGGCCTTGCCGATCGAAATCGATAATGCGGAAATCGAGCGGGACGCCCACCGCGAACTGTCCGGACGTTTTGCACGGATAAGTTGGCTTGCCAACCTGGGCGGAGCGTTTACCACGGGCATGGTGCTGCACCTGTTTCCCGATTTGATGGTCGAACTGGGGATACGGCCGGAGAATCACGGCGCCATGCTGGCGGTCATGCGGGTAACCACAATCGTCACTTATTTCTTAATGCACCACGTCACCTTCTGGCACCACCGCTTCTATGCAACCCTGACGCCGCAGATCATCGGGCTCGGGGGACTCTTGCTGCTGGTGACCTCGACAACGCAAAGCGGCCTGACCATCGGGCTGGGCGGATTCGGGCTGCTGTTGGGATTCAACTATTTCGCCAGCCTTTACTACAGCACCACCGGCAGCCACGACCAGAACAAAGGCCTCGCCTCCGGCATCCACGAGGCCACCCTAGGCCTGGGAGTCGCCGCCGGCTCGCTCTTCGGCGGCCTGGCCGGAGCCGCCATGGGTGCCCGTGCACCGTATCGCTTTGCGATGGTTGTCCTCGTCACCGTTATTCTCATTCAAACCTATGTATTCCTTCGCGGCAGGAGGAAAGGGGCGTAGGCCGGATTGCAACCCGGCGTTTGCAACGAAAACCATCTTCGGTTACAAGCAATCCGGTTGAAAAATGTGCCATTGGATGTCCGTCAGTCAGTGCACACCATAAACGCACGCAAAAAACACTGGCTGGCAAGCAGCCAGTGCCACCCAACGTTTTGGCCAAAGGCGAATTTTCATGCGTTGTAGTCCTCGATCCGGTAGTGCGGCTTACCATTTTTCAGTGGTTTAATGTAACGTGGAGTTATTGCTAAAATGACGTATTTCCCTGTCCTTATATCTTCGGCGACATAGCGAGTACACTTATCGTCGCAGTCAACATGGTCACGGAATACATAGTCATCAAGGAAGAAGCCTTTGAATTGACCTTTACGCAGTTTGTCACATTGCCAGCATGTGAGGTATTCATGAACTATCAAGTACGATGCGAACGCCCGTAATTCATCTTTTGGTATATTTTCCGCCTCATTCTCACGAAAGTCGTTCAGCGCCGATTTGAGCACATCACCATCGAGCAACTGGCTTTTGAGCAGAACTTGGAGAAACTCATTGAGGGTCTTTGGTGAGTAGTGATCTGTCATTGTTTTATGCGGCTTTTCGCACTGCTTTGTAGCCTTGGTGACGCACTCCGGAAGAGACGATTATTTCCGTCTTGTTCGAGCGGTCGTAGAATTCCAAGAGTTTCTCGGGATCGTTCTTATTGAATACAGCAACCCAGGCTTTGATGAATTTCTCCGCAGAATCCGCTTTCTTCTCTTCGGCGCGAGAGGCCGCGGCAAGGCAAGTGGTTACGAGTAGAGCGAGAACTGCATAGTGCCTTCGCATTGGGTGTTTCCTTTCAACGTAACATGCGTTAATCAAGTAGTCAGTGCCACCCGACCGTTTTCATTTTTCACACACGAAACACACTTATCAACATCAGAACAATTGCAATGCAAAATCCGGTGGTAATTGCCTTACCGATCGGCGTGGCGAAAAAAGATTTGACGCCAACTGACATTGACCGTTCCGAGGCAAAATCGAAGCGATAGCCATTTTCACTTATCGAATTACCGAGAATCTGCACTTCTGCAACTGCGTCGGAAATCACTTTATCTTGTTCATATAATCTGACGCTAGCCACATCGACGATGCTCACAGGATCATTGACGTGCCAGGCAAGACCGTCAACGGCGGAAGTGTCGGGTTTAGCACCGAGGCTAACTTTGTCGCCGTTAGTAAGGATCAATGAAAGTTCGTAATCCGGAAGTGCCTCTTTCTGCTTGATCAACGGCAGAGCATGGTCGCGCGGCTCGGATGCTGCGTCTAATGCGGTCACCGTGATTTTTGTCAGGCCGGTACTGCGGATGGCAGCCATTACGACACAGGCCAAAATGCTTGCCGTAATCAAACCGGCGCACAGCCATCCGATAAGTCGCCATGGACACATAGCGGTTTTTTGTGATTCATCTGTAATTGTCACTTCCGAAGTCTCTTGCATTGTGAAGTGTATACTTGCTTTGTAACTCTCCCCTTCTTGACGCCGATAATAACACTCTACTCGCGGGGGTGCAATGGTTTGTGGGGAGATATAAAACCCAACAGCCGAGGGCGACTTTTCTACAATCGCTCTCGACAAGTAACGTAGGTTGGGTCGCGATCCGACGTTTGCGCAGAAAACCATCTTCGGTTACGAGCAATCCCATTGAAAATGTGCCACTGGATTCCCGTTTGCCAATGCCCGCCTGAAACGCACGCAAAACACTGGCTGGCAAGCAGCCAGTGCCACCCAACGCCTGAAACGCACGCAAAACACTGGCTGGCAAGCAGCCAGTGCCACCCAACGCCTGAAACGCACACAAAACACTGGCTGGCAAGCAGCCAGTGCCACCCGCCGCTGGTGTTGACACAGGTGCCGGAACCAGCGACGATAGTATTGCTGGGAACGTGTGTTCTGGGTTTGACTGTGATATTCGGAAGTCTACGGCGGATTGGACAGCTGCAAGTGATTTCAACACGGAGACACGGGGGCACGGAGGAAAGATTTTAGCGAAAGAAAGGAAACTCAAATATCTTAAAGGTATTGTACACGTATGCGCATTACCCAACTTCCCGATGGTTTCCAAGCCGAATACGAGGCGGCCGAGACGGTTGATGTCCGCGATCTGGTTGTTGAGAGATACTTCGACAGCGAGCCGGTCGGTTCCGCGGCGGACATCAGGCCGTTCACTATATACTACGTACGCGACAAGCAGCGGCAATTGGTACGGATCGAGTCGGCGGAACAGACAGCGGATGCTTATCTGTTGACGCTCGTGCTGACCGGTGAGCGTACCCGGCCCGTGCCGAGAGAGATGTTGTTGAAATTGGCCGGTGATGGGGGGCTGTTGCGGCTTGTGGCAAAAGTTTCGGCGGAGGATGTTAGATGTCTGTCAGACGGTGCTGAACTCGAAGGTTCAGATACACTGGTTGACAAGCAGCCAGTGGCACCCTATGGTGCTGAATCCGAAGACTTGAGCACACTGGCAGATGAGCAGACAGTGGCACCCGACGAAGAATCGGACAATAAACCGCATGACGCATGGTCTCCGGTCGATCCCAGGAAGGTGCATCCCGATTGCACTATCGACATGGGCACGCTCACGCAGCTTCTTTCGGCCGCCCGACAATCGGGCTTGCTAGCCAACGCCGACCATATTGCCCACGTGCGCGATTGCGAATTCCGCATGGGCAAGTATAGCAGGGCTCTCGATATAATCGAGCGTATGTCGGTCAAATTCACCCAGGCGGCGGACAAACGCAAACAGAAGCTGAAGGTCGATGACATCAAGCATAAGAGCGGCGAACTGAAAATGTCTCCCAAGCAGTGGCAACAAAAGGTTCAAAAAGATGCAGCTCAATCGCTGGTCATAGAAAGGGCTCGCCGCAAATTCGCACACGTGCTCGACGGGCTGCGGCTGTTAGCCCGCAATGAGTAAGCATATGTGAGGCATAATGGCGAGTTTCTTGACAAGAGCCCGCTCAAAGGGGATACTTAAAAAATGTGAGTCTTTGTACAATTTAGTGTGTGATTTAGTTAGAGGACAGAGGATAGATGGCAGAGGACAGGCTTTTAGCCTATCCGCTTGCGGCAGTTTGGGCCTTGCCACGTACGGGTTCCTCTTCTCTGTTTGGCGGATTTATTTATCCATAAAATCCTCGGCCTCATACCACCTGCCGGCAGGAGAGAAGATATTGAAAATCTCGTTAAGCTTTTCTGTTATGCTGGCGTTGTTGCAATTAACTTGCTTTGCCGCGGCGGATTCCACCATGCAGCAGCTTGCGCTGTTGAAACAGTTCAAATGGACTGACAATCTGTCGGCTGAGGCCAATCAGTACCTTGCCAAGCTCCGGCAGTTCGATACACGGGGCAATCAACTCCTATCCGAGGTAAAAGCGAGCGACCAGACGTCACAGGCAAGTTTGACCAAATTGATAGAACAACGCGACCAGTTCTTGGCCGAACAAGTCGAACAGCTCGGTCCGATCATTTTCTTCACCAGGCATCAACTTGCCCGACCGAACGCGGCCAATTGTGCAATTTGGCAAAGCGTGCCCGAGCGATGGGGATGCGGCATTCGCATCTATAATCCGTGCCGGCCGAAGATTCCCGCCCGGGAGATTTTCCGCGACCCCGAAGGTTCCATTTACGACATGAACCTGTCGTACGATGCCGGCACGGTATTTTTTTCTTACCGAAAGAAAGGGGAAGCGTGTTGGCAGATTTATGAAATCGGCGTGGACGGCAAAGGGCTTAAAAAAATCAGTCGCGATGCGAATTGCCACGACGTCGCCCCGGCCGAATTGCCCGACGGAAGGCTGGTTTTCGTCTCCACGCGTTGCAAGGGTTTTACGGTTTGCCAGCCGGGGCCACGGTCGAATCTGCATGTCATGCAGCGCGACGGATCGGACGTCCGTTGCGTCAGCCAGAACACGCTCAGCGATTTTTCGCCGCAGGTGCTGTCTGACGGGCGCGTTCTGTTTACCCGTTGGGAGTACGTCGACCGCGATCTGACCTATCGACAGGGACTTTGGACGCAGAATCCGGACGGATCGTATTATCAGCTTTTCTTCGGCAATACGATTCGCGATTCGGGGGTTTTTTGGCAGTCGCGGGCCGTTCCCGGGCAAGGCAACCTGTTGGTGAGCACATTCGCGCCCCACCACGGCTGGTCGCACGGAGCGGTCGGTTTGATTCGCAACCGCATGGGAATCGAGGCTCCTCGGGGCCAGGGATTCATCTATCTCACACCGGAGTTTGAGAAGATAGCAGACCAGAGTTATCGTTGGGGCTATCGCGATCCGTTCCCCGTAAATGATTACCAGTTCCTGTTGGCCTATGGGGGTGGTGCTTCGGGGAAAGGACCTTTTTCCATATACCTACTGGATTTGTGCGGCAACAAGACCCCGGTGTACAGTGACCCGTCCATTGGATGTTATGGTCCGATTTTGCTGCGTCCGACGGAAGTGCCTCCGGTTCTCGCAAGTCGGGGTCAAGACACCCACGAAAAGAAAGATGAAAAAAGCGTGCAATGGGGCGACGTATTTCTGGCCGATGTGTACCAGGGGCTCACCGGTATCGAACGCGGGCGGGTCAAGTACATCCAGGTTATGGAGCAGATGCCTAAAATGGCCGACCTGGTCAGCCGGGCTTTCGACCAATCGCCCGTGATGAGCTACGGGACTTATTACGCCAAGAAGTGCTGGGGGCGAACCGAGGTACTTGCCGATG
>JAFGTN010000487.1 GCA_016934075.1 Pirellulales bacterium | reverse complement strand
CGTCATCTTCTGGACCTCCTGATTGGTTACCTGTGGTGTGTATTATACACCTTATAAGGCTGTCCAGTTTTTGGGGTCCACCTCATTGACGGAGAGTTGGGATCGGGTATAATCCACTCAACGGTGTTTTTTAGATCTTGGTTTTTATCGAGATGCGGGCATGATTTGTACCGTTGAGAATTTCTTCGTGAGCTGTACAGGTAACTGGGACACTTCCGCTCAGGACGCAACGGGCAATATGATGTTCCATACGGGCCCGCCAAACGCACATTTGATCGGCGGTATCGCACGGTGAGGGCGGATTCAATTTAAATAAGGATAGAGTATCATGGCAAAAGTAATAGGGTACTGCACTACACGTTATGACAAGAAGCTAGGAAAGATAGAACATTATCAACGTTACCCGCAGATGATGCCATTTGTTGGAGAAGATTATGACGGGAAAACGCACTTCAAGGTCCTTCTGATTGCAGAAAGTCACTATTTCCCATCGTGTAGCAGCAAACATAAGGATACAAATGCTTGGTATGATGGATATACTGATCTTAGTGACACAGAAAAAAGCTGGATAAACAATCGAGGAGGCATTAAGTCGGGAAAAGACCAACACTGGAAAAGTAAAGGACATGCTATTTACCGGAATATTGAAAAAGCCATGATTGAAGCCGGGTTTCCCAAACGGGAGAACATGTTTTCTTATGTGGCATATATGAATTGCTTCCAGCGTCCAGCAATGAAAGGAGACAGTATTAGGAATGTTATGGAAGACTTGGACAAGGAGAAAAGTAAGCAAGTGTTGGAGGGAGTTGTCCATGCGATTAAACCAGATTACATTTGCTTCGTGTCCAGTTTTGCTTGGCATACCATTGGAAAGCATATGGAATTCAATGGTTTGAAAGAAGATCCCATGCACACTCCACATCCGGCGTGCTGCTGGTGGCACCGAAAATCAAAAAAAGGCAAGGGCAAAATCGTGTTTAAAAAATTCATGAGAGGAACTCTACTTAACCATAAGCCGAAGTCGCGGTAGTTTACTGCGGCCCGGAAAAGGGGACAGGGCCCGGAAAAGGGGACATCTCTGATTTTGGTAGCCTAAGCAAGGAGTCTCCTTTCTCCCCCGACTAAAAAACAAAAAATGAAAAACTACAGGCAGATATCGAATAAAAGCCTCTCCAAGAAAGGCTTGTTGATTATCATCGCGACTATCTGCTCTACCGTCTTGTTTATTCTTGCAGCAAAAGAATTGCTCCAAAGTCATCGTGCCATCCACATTCCCGAACCGTCGCCCGTCGCCAAGAAGTACGCGGACCTTGCCGTGATCGACGTACATAACCATGACGCCGCGGGGGCTCGCTATCAAAATGAAACGGAAAAGGAAACGGAAAAGGGGACATCTCTAATTTTGGCAGTCTAAGCAAGGAATCCCCTATCTCGCCCAACCAAAAAACGAAAAATGAAAAACCACAGGCAGATATCGAATAAAAGTCTCTCCAAGAAAGGCTTGTTGATTATCGTCGTAACTATCTGCTCTGCCATCCTGTTCATTTTTGTAGCAAAAGAATTGCTCCAAAATCATCATGCCATCCGCATACCCGAACCATCGCCCGTCGCCAAGAAGTACGCGGACCTCACCGTGATCGACGTACATAATCATGACGCCGCGGGGGCTCGGTATAAATACTCCATCAAATTGTGGGACGCCTATGGCATTGACCGGGTGGTGTTGTTTGCCGGGAGCATCACGGATCCCAGAGCGGTCGAACAGGACGAAATCGCCTGGAAGGCCTCGCAAGAATATCCGGAGAGAATTCTTCCGTTTTTCACGGGCTTCGATGTCAACAGTAAAGACTCGCTTGTCTATGTCCGGGAGCACATTATGCCTTCAATACGCCGGAAAATTTCGAACATCTGCTTGAACAACGAAAGGTCAAGCTAACGAAAAAGGGGAATCTTTGATTGTGGCAAACAAAGCAATGAGAATTGACCGTCTCCTTTCTTTCCCCCTATACCGACGCTCTCCCGTTCCCTTATTATTGGTTCTCCACGAAATTTAGTAGGTGAAAACACTGTCAACTTGCCTTCGGCAAGAGGTTTTTTAAGGCATGGGCTAACAAAAGTATATTGACTCGAGACAAACTACAGGATGATAATGCCATGGTCTGGTGAAGCGGAAGTATGTACTGAAGAGCAACCTACCAAGGAATAACCGAACGCTGACGGAAGTATATTCTATTAAGGTTACTCCGATATTCTATGGTCCGAGGAGCTTCCTTTTCATACTTTTGTTAGCCCATGCCTGAAAAACCTTCGTGCGGAGCACGACAATACCATTTGTGCCCACTAAATTCCGTGAAGAACCTAACTATGGCCTCGTCCTCTCCGGGTGTTCACATTCTACTAGACGACATTCCGCAAACATACCGAAATGAAAGTAACTGACATCCCCTTCAACGCGTTTCTGAAAATCGAAGAAGCACCGGCGGATTCATCGTATTTACTCCAACTCCAAGAGTCGCCCTCCCACTTGAATCATGTGGGCACGGTACATGCCGGCGTACAATTGGCATTGGCCGAAGCCGCCTCCGGCCAATACCTGATGCAGGCGCTGCCCGAACTGGCCGATAAGGTAGTCGGCGTCGTCAGGCGCGTGGAGGCGAAGTTCAAGAAGCCCATGCAGGGTGCGATCTTCTCGCGCGCCATCACGCCCCTTGACGAAATACAAAATGCGGCGGAGCAATTGGCCGCCAAAGGCCGTCGCCTGATTCCCGTGACCGTAGAAATTATCGATCGCAGCGACAATGTGGGACTGGTAGCCACGTTTGAATGGTTCGCCGCCAAACGGGAATGAATAACTTAATGACGAAGTTACTCACTGCAACAGTGACGATAAAAGTGGCCATCACTATTGGTAAAAGCGAATTGGTGGATTAAAATTTCTTTAAAAAAAACAATGTAATTGCTTAAAAATATAGAAGGTGATTGACATGGGTGCAAAAAATATTGCTTTATCATTCTGTATAGTGTTTCTTGTTGTGACAATTATTGCATTATCTACCATTTTATTTTTCACCCAATCTCCTGATTCGATTGAATATGACATGCCAAGAGAATTATCATATGAAGTTCATGGCGATCCAATCGTTGGCTTAACGCCAGTGGTTGTAGTTGATAAATCAACAGATATGACAGTGTCGTTTTACTTCACAAATACTTCCACAAAACCAATAGGATATTGGACACCATGGATTCATGCAGGTCCCGGCTTGGAATGGAATTGGAATCTTATCGATTGCAAAACCGGAAAGATTTTATTGAGGCCAAATACAAACATAGCGTTAACAAAAGAGTCTGTTAACACTCTTCATCCTGATGATTCAGCTCTTGTGAAGATAGCATTAGCAGGTGAATTTTCGGATCTTCAACCAGGTCTTTATGAACTCAGAACAAAATGTTCCATAGATAAAAGAAGCCCCCTGTGTGACATCGGTATGACCCCCATGCAATTTGATAAAACAATCATGTTTATCAATGTTATTGCGGAGAAGTAGGCGAACCAGACAAGGAGAATTGGCCGTCGACTTCGAAGATTATTCTTACGACAACCCACCACATCACGGCAAGTCGAATATGAAAGAAGCCTGCAGACGGTGTGCCAATCCAGTGTCACCGTTGATGTTTTCGCGTGTGCCGTAAAGATATTCGACACCCACTCGAACGCGTTCCAGCGGATTGTATATCAGGTTGGCCGCCAGGTAGGTCGTCTCGTGCACATCGTCGCGTCTCTGAAATGCCGTGTTGTCCAGACGGTTTACCGCATAGGTAAAATTCGAACTCAACTGCTTGTTCCAGTCGTGAGTAACACCAACCATCCAGCCGAACATGGGCAATACCGAAAGCTCTCTCGGAGCCGAAGGCGCTGCGTCGGGAAGGTCGCGGTAGCTGCCGATTCCATTGCCGAAGATGATCTGAGAATAAGCCTTCGTATCCCGGCTCAATAGCATCACGCCCGTGCAATTCATGCCCCAGGCCGTGCCCGTCAAGACTTCCTCGCCGGTTGGCTGAAAGCCGCCCGCTCGCCATAAATTCGCCACCTGCAACTCGCCCCAACTCCTGCTCAAACGAACCCTGGCCACGAAATCCGGCGACGGCAAATGCGATCCAGATGGCAAATGCAATAGCCCAACAACCGCGCAACATCCTTGTGCCTCGATTATTACGTACCATCCCCGCAATACAGAGTATGTAATTAAATCGACGTTAAACAGTATCGACTTTAGCGATTGTATGGGTTACATAAGGCTGCTACAGCGATATCAAAACTCGCAAACCGAGAAACGGTAACTCCTAAATCGCTATTAATACAGGACTTACGTCGTTTTCAACCAATCTTGAATACCTTCGACTTAAGTTTTGCGTTTCCAGCGTGTTTCACCCTTGAAAACACGACTCCACGACTGCTGCAGTCGAGTTCCACACGGATTAAAATACACACAAGCCGGTCCCCTCTGTTCTGCCATAACTGCCCGCCGCCAGACTTCCACATACCACCAAACGAAGTTCCGGAGAAAAGAACATGCCAGCCGCCAGATCAACTCCCACAACTTTTCTTCTATTGCTGCTCGCATTTCTCGCCTGCACAGCCCAATCAACTCTGCGGGCTGAAGAACACTACGCCAACCTGAACCAGTCTCTACACGAATATCAACGCCGACAATTCGAACAATGTCGAAAAACACTCGCCGCCATCCACACCATGGTCGACCTGGAAGACTACAAGAAAAAAGTCCGCCGGCAATTCCAAAAAGTCCTGGGACCCTGGCCCCAACGTACTCCGCTTAAGCCGGTCAAAACCGGTGAATTAGAACGCGATAGTTACACGGTCGAAAAAATTCTCATCCAGAGCCGCCCCGGTTTCTACGTGCCTATCAATCTCTACCTGCCCAGCGGCCGTAAGAAACCCATGCCCACCGTGCTCTCGCCCTTGGGCCACGCACCGCCGGGCAAGGCATGGTCAAAAAACGACAACTACCAGGCACGTTTCATTAATCTCGCCAAAAAAGGATACATCGTTTGTGCATACGACCCGCTGGGACAAGGCGAGCGCGAGCCCTACGGAGCCAAGACGGGCAACCATCACCAGGTGCAGGGCTATCAGTGCATGCCCAGCGGCCGGCACCTGGCCCAGTATTTCATCTGGGACGGCATCCGCTGCCTCGATTACCTGGAAACCCGCCCGGAAGTAGATCGCAAGCGAATCGCCTGCGCCGGATGTTCCGGCGGCGGGGCGCTGACCAACTATATCTCCGCGCTGGACGACCGCGTGACCGTCTCCGTGCCCACGTCCTGGATCACCGACAGCATCTTTCTCACCGAAGGCACAAGCGGCCTGCATCCCGAATCCTGGTTCCCGGAAATCTGCGCTGAACACGCTCCCGGCACGCGGCAGTTGCTGGCCTGCATCGCGCCGCGACCACTCATGATCATCGGCAACCAAAGCGATCCACTCTTCCCACCCAAGGAGATGAAAGCCGTCTTCGACGATACCAGGCGGCTTTACGAGCGGCTGGGCATCGGTGATCGCGTCGCGTACGCCAACGTCCCGACCCGGCACGGCTTCTGGGGGCCGGCACGGACTGAGCTGTACCGTTTCCTTAACAAATGGTTCGACAATCCGGACGCCGGCGTCGACGAAGGTCCGTTTCAAGTAGAAACCGAGAAAGACTTATATTGTGCGCCCGAAGGCCAGGTCCGCAATCTGCCCGCCGCGGAAAACGTCTATTCTTTGAACCAGAAGTGGATGAAGCAACTGGCGGATCTCCGCGCCGAACGTCGAAAGAGTCTCAAACCGCAAGAATACGCGAAGTACATTCGCTGTGGCGTGATGGAATGCACATTCTATCACCCCACCCGCACGAAAGTTCGGGCGGCGGAGAGGAAAGACTCCGAGTCGTCGAAACAAACCGCGAACCCCAAAAAACTGCTCCTGGAAACCGAGCCCGGCTTCTGGTCCAAGGCCGATCTTTACCAACCGCAAAGCCCG
>JAFGTN010000486.1 GCA_016934075.1 Pirellulales bacterium | reverse complement strand
TGGGCAAAAATGGTATTGTCGTGCTCCGCACGAAGGTTTTTAGGCATGGGCTAACAAAATTATAAAAAAGAAGCTCCTCGGACCATGAATATCCAAAGAGCCTGGACAAAATATACTTTCATCAGCGTCTGGTTATTCCTTGGCAGGTTGCTCATCAGCCGCCGCACACCGCTACGCGGTGAAATGTTTGCAAAGGAATTCGTATGGGGAAGTTCCTTGGGAGCAGTGCCTACCTTCGCTTCACCAGACCAAGGCATAATCTACCTGCAGTTTGGTTTGAGTCAATATACTTTTGTTAGCCCATGCCTAAAAAACCTCTTGCCGAAGGCAAGTTGACATTGTTTTCACCCACTAAATTCCGTGAAGAATCCTAAATCAAGAACATGCCACGCGAAATAACCAACAGTCTTTTACTTGTTTTGAAATGGGTGCCACTGCTGGCTTGTCCAGCAGTGTGAAGCAGTTTGATTCAATACAACACTGCTGGGCAAGCCAGCAGTGGCACCCTTGTCAGCTCTACAGCCATTTTCAAAACACGTTCTCTAACAGCTCTTAAGCTTCTTCCGTAATCTTCCAATTGAGCATCTTGGCGATCTCGAAGAGCGGTTCTTTCAGATCGCCGTAGACTGTCACGCGGTGCCAGCCGAAGCGATCCCACTCGGTCATGAGCTTTTCGATGTCCCCGTCGGGCTCGACGGCCAGCTTCGTGCGGCAGGCGCGGTCTTCGAGATTGTTACCGACTGACTTGCCGCGATGGAAGAGGAGTTCCTTTTGATGTGCGGCCAGTTCGATCGTGGTCGTCATGTATCCGCTGGGCAATAGCGAACGCACCGAAGCGCCCGCGCGATCTTCCGAGTGGCTGAGGATTTCGATGGGGTTTTCCTCGCCCTGGGGCCCGAAAGCGCGGTTGTGGGCCACACAGTGGGCATAGATGATCTGCCGCGTGGCGAAGTCGATTACCGGGTCGGAGATGAAACCGGTCCGCCCGCCGGTCAGGTTTTTGAGGCTTACCATTGTCGCGGTGGAGACCAAATCGCACTCGCAAGCGCCCACCAGCCCCTCGTTGCATAGTTCATGGAATCCCAGGCAGGGATAGGCATGAATGTGTTTGCCGTAGAAGCCGCCCAGGCAGTTGATGGTGATCGCATCGGCGCCGCGTTTTTTCATAACGTCTTTCATGCCCAGATACATGGCGGCCGAGTTGACGATTTCGTCGTGTGAAACGCCTTCGATTTTCGCGGCCCGCTTCTCCCACTTGCCGGCGACCTGTTTGGACTCTTCTTTGTCGGCATTCTTCCAGGCGTCGTTGACTTCGGCGTAGGGGATCTCAATGACCTGCACGCCAAGTTCCTCGATAACCGGCTGAGGCCCACGCCAGCCTTTGCCGCCCACGGTGAGGATCTTCGACTTTTTCATCTTCTCCTTCCACTGTGAAGGAGAAAGAAGCTCCATCTTGTCGGGCTTGCATTCCTGGCTACCGGGCACCTTTGTATTGGCCTTGCGGACCTTGGCCACGGCGTCGGCGAACTGCTCGGGCTTTTCAATCGTCAAGAAACATTTGGCCGCTTCGACAACATGGGCGAATTGCGACGAGCCGATGAAACCGAAATTCTTCGCGCCGCGGCGCAGGAAACCGGCCGAGTAGACCAGGAACCCGCCGCTGCCGGCATATTGAAAATCGGCGTAGAGGACGGGCTTGCCGGACGCCACGGCCGTCTGTACCACGCGGTTCCAGCAGTTCATCTGCATCACGAGATAGCCGTCGATATTGGCCGTTTTGTCTTTCTCGATTATGGCCTGGGCCTGCTCGGGACCCGTGGCGGTTGTGGGGATGAATTCGATCTCGGGGCAACCGGCCGCCAGGGCCGTGGTCATCCGCTGCATCACCGGCTTGAAATCGAAACCGATGTTGGGCCAATCGGGCCTGGGCTGGACGTCGGCATGCAGCGAATAGAGGATGCGAACGCGTTTTTTCTTTTTCATCTTGTCGCCCGCGGCCAGCAAGCCGGTCGTGGGTATCAGCATCGCGCCGGCGCAAGTCGCGCAACCCGCGACAAAACTGCGCCGATTCATCGGGCAACAAACACATCCGGAAAGTTCATGTAATTCTGACATTTTAATCTCCTGGTTGAGGTATGAGGTTTGAGGTATGAGTTTTGAGGTGTACGAATTGCACATTGAACATTGATCATTGAACAATGATCATTGAATATTCCTTCTCAACGTGAGCTTCTCCATTCAGCGTCTCCTTCTTCTCGCCGTAATAACCGATCCGTCTCGATATTCGCTCCGCGCCGGACACTACTTCCGGGCCTATGCGTCCGAAATCAGATTCCGGCAACCGTGTACTTGGCCCCGAAACCCAGATTGCACCCAAAACGGATCCGTGTTCGTCGAACAAAGGAGCGCCCACGCAATGCACTCCCTCGAAGGATTCGCCCCTGTCCAACCCGTAACCGCTGCGGCGTATTTCGGCCAATTCTTCTCGCAAAACGTCCGCCTCGGTGATCGTGTTGCCGGTGTGGGGCTCGTAGTCGAACGAATCGATCAGACGCGATTGCTGCTTATCGGGCAAGAAAGCCAACATGGCCTTGCCCGGTCCCGTGCTGTAGAGGTCAAAACGCGTGCCCGGCTCGACCATCAGGCGTATGGGATGCAGGGCCGGCGATTGTGCCAACACGACGCCTTCGCCCTCCGACCTGGTGAACACGGCCAGGAAAACGCTCTCGCCGACACGGTCGCGTAGTTCCTCCATCACGTCCATCGATACGTCGACGATGTTCAAATGATGTACGCTGGGAAAAGCCAGCTTGAGGAATTTCCGCGTGATCGTAAAACGCTTGGTATCGGTCGCGCGCCGCAGGTAGCCGCGGCGGCAGAGCGTCATGGCAATACGGTAGACGCTGTTGTTGGGAAAACCCGTCCGCGCGGCGATCTCGATCATCGAGAGCCCTTCAGGCACCTGTGCCAGATGCTCCAGTATCGTCATCGCCCGATCCACGCCGGGCACCACATATCGTTCGGCCATAGTACAGTTTTGTTATATAGAAACGGTTTTGTTATGTGGGATTATAGACGATATGCCGCAACGTTTGCAATATTTTTGAAGTGATTTCTTGGCAATTTTACATAACCTTAATTGTCACAATTGACGATTGTATGCTCGTCATTCACCCATACTAAGAGCGAAGCGCAAGCGAAGGGAGATCCAAAGCGAAAGCGAATTTGCATAGATTCCTTCTACTCCCTTCGCTTGCGTTTCGGGTTAGT
>JAFGTN010000485.1 GCA_016934075.1 Pirellulales bacterium | reverse complement strand
TCAAGACAATGTAAAAGAAACCTTCGCTTCGCAAAGCTTACTTTTACATGTGCCCTTGACTCGCAATTTTGCAAAAGTCCAGAAAGAATCAGAACTCCCTGTCCGTAACAGTTTCTTCCAATTGAAAATATTCCGAGAGATCGTCAATCACTCGTATTCTTCGAAACACGGCCCGCCGCGCTGCAGTGCTCCATAAGCCGGCAAGGCGACTGTCGCCCGCCAAATTAGGTCGCCGTGCGCTCAGCAGAACAATCTCGGCGGCCGGGTCGATTTCGTCCACAACCTGTTCGAGCATCGTATATAAGTAATCGTCTCCTTCATCGTCATCGGCATCGGCCACAGCGAGTTGTTCCATGGCGTCCTGCAAAAGGACCACAGAGGCGGGTCCGCTCACACACCGAGGTGTTTTGCCGGTCGTGGCCAGCAGTAAATTCGTATTACCCTGGCGGCAGGCTTCGGCAACTACCGTGGCCGCGAAACTCACCACCTCCTCGACCTTGGCAACATCGTCTTCGACCGCCGCACGGGGTTTCCAGAGGTCGACAAGCAAGGCCAAATCGCGGGAGTGCGGCTGTTCAAACTGGCGTACTACCAGACGGCCCGCTCGCGCCGAACTGCGCCAGTGGATCGAACGCCGGCTGTCGCCGTCGCGCCACTCGCGCACGCCGTAGTATTCGCCTTCGGCCCTGTGATAACGCTGGCGTTGCCTCTGGCTACCCTCGAACGACTCGCATTGCCGCTCTTGCCAACGCCGCGTCAGCCGGCCTAAACGAGGGTATATCAAGATCGAATCCATCCGCCCCATGGTCACGGTGCGCCGCATCAGTCCGAAGGGGAATTGTGTCGCAACCCGAAACGGTCCAAGCCGGTAACGGCCGCGCCGGTTCAAACGACCGCGATAGACCTGCTTGCGCGACTGCCCGGCCGGCACATAAGGAAAATAGACCACGTGGCTATCGCTATTATCTTCATCCAATTCTATCCGTTCCTCGACCGCCATCGCAAAACTGCCCACGCGATTACGGGTGTTCTTCAACTGCAGATCGATCATCAAGGGATCGCCGGCACATACGCCCTGCGGCTTAGTACGCTCGATTTCGATCCCACGCAGTGCGATACTAACCGATCGCAGGCTCAACACCAACGGTCCGGCCAACATGCCCGCCAAAACAAAAAGCAGATTCACCTCGCGCAGAATGGCCCCACACAAAATAAAACACAACACAACCAGATAGAACCAGCCCTCCCAAGTCAATCGGATTTTGCGTTGCTTTGACATTTGTTGGATGTGAGGAGTTGTCGGTTTTCAGTTTTCAGTTGTCAGTTGTCAGACTTCAGACTTGAACATTGATCATTGGACATTGATCATTGTTCATTAGGCATTGGGCATTCTTAATTCTTTCTTCATTCTGATTTCGACATTCGACATTTCCCCCCAGGCCTAGTCCGGCACCGGGACTTCTTCCACCAGTCGTCCGATCAGTGCCTCTATTGCCTCTCGCTGTCCACCGTGCAGGTAGCCCTTGGTGATCACACGGTGGGCCAGAACAGGAACCGCGAGTTGTTTCACGTCGTCTGGTACGACATAATCCCGCCTCGAAGCCAAAGCCGCCGCCTGGCTGGCTCTGTAGAAGGCCAATGCGCCTCGGGTACTGGCACCCACGTGCAAATCGTCGCAATTCCGGGTGGCTTCCACCAGATCCAAAATATAATCGCTCATGGATTCATCGACCTTGACCCGCCGCACGGCGTTCTGCAACTCCAAGACCTGCTCGATACTTACGGCCGATTCCAGTGTGTCGACCGGTTCGCCCTGACGGTGGCTGGTCAAAACCGAACGCTCGTCGTCACGGTCGGGGTACCCCACCGAAATCCGCAAAAGAAATCGGTCAAGCTGACTTTCCGGGAGGGGGTATGTGCCCTCGAACTCCAAAGGATTCTGGGTGGCGATCACTATGAATGGCCTCGGTAAATCGTGGGTTTGCCCATCGGCCGTAACCTGCCCCTCGTTCATGGCTTCCAACAAAGCGCTCTGCGTACGTGGTGTTGTACGGTTGATTTCGTCGGCCAGCAGGATGTTTGTAAACACGGGCCCCTGATGGAAACTAAACTCCTGCTTGTGAGCGTCGAGAACACTGCTGCCGGTAATATCGGCGGGCAACAAATCGGGCGTAAATTGGATACGTTGGAAATCGCCTGATACGCTCTTGGCCAAGGCTTTGCCGATGAGCGTCTTGCCCACTCCGGGTACATCCTCCAGTAAAATATGCTCGCCGGCCAAAAGGCCAATCACGCACAACCGTATCGCGTCGGCCTTGCCCAACACAACCCTAGATATATTGGCCTCAATCCGTCCGATAAGATCTTCTTTTAGATCTTCTTTCATATTACCGTCCAAGTGCTTAGGGGCGGAGTTGGTTTTGTTTTGTGCTCTCTTGCATAATTACAGTTTACCGCGTAATAGGGGGAATAGGATAGAGGGCAGAGGGATAGAATGTCGAATGTCGAAATCAGAATGACGAAGGAATTCGGAATGCTCAATGTTCAATGGTCAATATTCAAGTCTGAAAACTGACGGCTGATAACTGAAAACATACGTCTGACATCTGCCCTCCAAAAAACTGATGATATACTGTATTGAATCTCGTCTGATACGCCTGGCGCCCCCACACCCCCCCCGTTATTTATAGCCGCTTGCCCCAGGTGCATGTTTGCCGCTAAACTGAATGTAACAACCAATCATCAAGTCGGGAACCGGAACAGAGAACCCGCTGATGGACAATTTAGAAAAATGCCCCAACACCGGCCAACCAGACGCTGGTAACGACGGCGTCTCATCCACGACCGCGCCGGAAATCCGGCTCGACGGGGGTGTTCTAGCCTGTGCCTGCCCCGAATGCGGCGCGCCGATGTCCATCCGCCTCTGGCTGCTAGTGGCCGATTGCTGGCAATGCGGAACCAGTATAGAACTCACCGAAGAACAAGAGCAACAGGCTCTGCAACTGTTGCGCGAACACGAAGAAGATCGCCGCCGACAAACCGAAGAGGCCGTTGAGACAATCA
Organism: Pirellulales bacterium; assembly: GCA_016934075.1. Taxonomy (GTDB): domain Bacteria; phylum Planctomycetota; class Planctomycetia; order Pirellulales; family Thermoguttaceae; genus JAFGTN01. The sequence goes on along the minus strand of JAFGTN010000485.1, from coordinate 910 downwards.
AGCCGACCGCACTTCGCACCCCAACGGCAAAAATCACTCCCGCCACCAAGCCGTTAAATTCCGGTGCTCCTCGTCCCAAAACACCACCTCGGCAACGTCCACAACTACATCTTGAGCGACCCAAACAGTCGGCTTTTGCCAACCTTTCCAAAGAAATCCCCGCTTGGCTGGTAAGCATGATCTTCCACATGGTGCTCTTCATGTTGCTGGCACTTTGGATGGTCGACACGACCGGTGATTCGCTGGAGATCTTTCTATCCACGTCGGTAAGCTACCAGGATCTCGTGGGCGCCGAAAACGCGCCCGACGACCCTATCGAAGAAGCCGTAGAGTTCGACGTACCCGGTGCGGAACAGTGGGACGACATCGTCGATGAAGCCAAAACCTCGGGCAGAAGCGAGGTCGCGCTCGACGATCCGGATCTGGATCTTCCGGAGATCCCCGCCGTTTTGCCCGACCTCTCCAATAACTCATTTGTATCCATGCCGGTCGCGCCCGTCGGGCGGATGTTCAGGGGCCGCGATCCCAAGCTTCGCTCCACTCTGGTCAAGAGCGAGGGTGGAACATCTTTCACCGAAGCGGCCGTCACCCGCGGTCTGGAATGGATCGCCCGCCACCAAAACGACAACGGCAGTTGGAGCCTGCACAGTTTTTCCCGATCGAAGCAATGCAACGGCCGCTGCAAGGGCGAAGGCAACCTACGTAGCGACGTCGCTGCAACCGCCATGGCTCTGCTACCCATGTTGGGCGCCGGGCAAACGCACCTCGAAGGCAAATACACCAACCAGGTTTTCTATGGTCTGAAATGGCTCATCGACGAACAAGAATCCGACGGCGATTTGCGCGGTAGCGGCGGTGGCCGTATGTACGCCCACGGTCAGGCCGCGATCGTTTTATGCGAAGCTTACGC
>JAFGTN010000484.1 GCA_016934075.1 Pirellulales bacterium | reverse complement strand
AGTGGGTTGGGGGTGGTTGTCTCAGTTGGCCCCCAGGATGAGCGAAATGCGTCTGAAAGTGCGCCGGATTTTGCGCCACCCGGGGTGTCGCTGTTTTCGTAAATACTTGACAGCAAAGAACTTAACTGCGTTGGGTTCGACTCCCCTAGGGGGTACTAGTATATCTGTACCGTATCCTATGCCCTCGTATAACCACGGTTTTACGGGGGTTTTGTGTTTCTTGCATGATGCATTATCAGGCAGTACCAACGCCGCGTGGGCCGGATTTTGGGCCACTTCTTCAGAGGCTTTATTCATTTCAGCCCACCGAATTAGTGTCTTAGTCGACTGCTTCAACAGATTTGTCGAACGCTATCGCTATGAAAACTCGCCGTCAGATAGGCAATGGTGCGGTCGAGGGTTTTGACATTGTCGTCGGCACCACCAAACGCTTCGACTGCCTCTTTTACCTCGCCGATAAGGGAGAAAAGTATCACCGTTTTTAGCCGTCGAACTTGCCCGGCTTGAGGTATGGTTTTAGCGACTGGAAACGCCATTCGATTTCGTCGATCGCTTCCTTTGAGAGCTTCAGGTCGCGAACGCTCGACTGTTTGGAGTCTTTCGGGAGACAGTAACGTGAAAGGGTCGTGTCAAACACACCTCGCATCTTCAAGAGATGAAGACTATAGCCGCGCAAGTTACCTAGTCCGACGTCTTTCAGGTTAAACATCAACATGAGTTTGCTATACATATCCTTAAGCATCGCGGGATCGGATCCGCTTTGCATCAGTTTCCAGATCTTGGCGAGGATATCGGCGTAGGCTACTCGCTCGGTGATGAGGCCTTCGGTGCCCAGCCGCGACTCGTAGAGCCATCCAAAAGCACCGCGAGCGCTAAAGACGCGACGGATTGACGGTGAGGCGAGCAGTGCGCGAGTGCGAGGGATGACGGAACCGGCTTCTTCTTTGACATAGCCGAAGTTGGGAAACTCTTCGGCCAATTCGACCAGGAGTTCAACCGACGGGGGGAATTTGGTGCCGCCGGTCGTCTGTATGATCACAGGCCGCCTGGTGACTGCCGCAAGGGCACGCCAGTATTGTCGCAAATCGTCTTGCGTCTTACCGGTGTCGGGAGGACGCGAAATGATCGCCGCGGGCGACAGTTTTTCGGCGTGCCTGGCGTAGACGAGCATATCGTCGGTATCGTGACCTTGTACACCGAGGCACAGAGCCGTCGTTTTCAAATCCCGTGACGTCTTGGCAAGCACCTCCATCCCCTCGAGCTTCTCGTCACGGGTCAGCCAACTGACGCTATCGCCCGACTGCGGCCAGATCATGCCGGGACTCTCGCACCAATCGAGGAAACGAGCCTGCCGGGTAAGCACTTCGAAGTCGACGTCGCCGGAAGTGGTAAAAGGGGTGGAGAGGATCGGAAACGGTCCGCGGACCAGTGGCGCATCGGGGCATTTCTGCTTCACGACGACCTGAGAGACCGTGCCTTTTGAAACGGTACCTTTTGATGTCGTAGCGCCGGTGTCGGCCATCAGACTTGCACCGCGCCTCTGTAGTACCGCTCCCACGGCAACGCTCGACGTGCCGGCTACCGCGATCTTCATCATCCGCCGCCGGGTTATTGCTTTTTCTGTAAACATTACGTTTCCCCGCAAGGTCAGTAGTTCCGGATTGGTGTGACTTTTTTGAGTTCCTCTGTAGAATTTCCGGGAGAATTAAGGAGGTTTTCGCCAGGTTTTTAGAGGACGTTGCCCCACCATCATGTATTATACCGAAGATAAAACCGGAATAACACCAGCGCATCCCGAGGAAATTTTTCGTGTCTATCGGGTTACATGCTCAGAAGCGCATAAAAAAACGAGGCGGAACCTTGGGAGAGTTACGGTTCCGCCTCGAAGCGAGAGAGTATCGTTAATCACACATCACACATTAGATGTGGATGTGTTACTGGTTTTGAACTGCGCCACCAAATCGCGTAAGGCGGCTGCCTGAGCTCCAAGCTCTTCGCTGCTGGAAGCCATTTCCTCGCTACCGGCCGCGGCCTGCTCGGTCACCTGGGCAATGCCCTGAATGGCCTCGCCGACCTGAGTGGCATTGGCGGCCTGCTCAACGGTTGCCGTGGCGATTTCGGAGATCTTGGCGACAGTCGCTTCCACGCCTTCGACAATGGCTTTGAGGGCCTCTCCGGTCTCGTCGCTGAGCTGGGCGCCTTCCTGCACCCGATTGCTCGATTCCTTGATAAGCGACGTGATTTCGCCGGCCGCCTGATTGGAACGCTCGGCCAGTTTTCGGACCTCGTCGGCCACAACGGCGAATCCCATGCCGTGTTCACCGGCACGGGCCGCCTCGATGGCGGCGTTGAGGGCCAAGAGGTTGGTCTGGCTGGCGATTTCCGAGATCACCTGGATGATTTCGGCAATTTGATCCGAACTGGTTCGGATCAATTCCATGGCCTCTATGGACTTCTGCACAGCGGCACCACCCTGTTCGGCCAGAGCGTTGGTTTTCTTAGCCACGGAGTCCGCTTCATGCGAGTTGCTCTTAACACCTTCAATCGAAGCCGTCAGTTCCTCGATAGAGGCACTGACTTCCTCGACACTGGAGCTTTGAGTCTGGGCTCCCGAGGCCAGCGACTGCGAGCTTTCGGCGATGATGCGCGAACCCTCGTTGAACTGGGCGGCGCTTTCGGTTACCTGGCTGATGACATTGGACAGATCGCCAAGCATTTGCTTGATACCGGCGGCCAATTCATCGATTGCCTCGTCACCCTCGACGGTAACCGTCCTGGTAAGGTCGCCTTGAGCGGCCGCGCGAACGACCTCCAGGAGTTTATCGACCTTATTGCGGAGTATCTCGGCCTTGCGGGCTTCCTCTTCGGCCAGTTGCCGTTCCTTCTGGGCCTCTTCGTCCTTGCGCCGCTGCTCGGTTTCTGCCAATTGCCGTTCCTTCTCGGCTTCCGCTTCCTTGCGTTTTCGCTCTGCCTCGGCGGCCAGGCGTTCCTGCTCGGCGCGCTCGGCCTGTGCCTGCTGTTCGCGCTGGGCGGCATCCTTGACATCCTGCATGGCCTGGGCCACGGCGTCGATGGCCACGTTGAGCGATCCGGCCATACGGCCGATTTCGTCCTTGCTGTCGATATCGGCCTTCTGGGTATAGTCACCTTGTGCAACCACATCCAAGACACCGGCGACCTTCTTCACGGGATTGGTCACCAGCCCAGCAACAATCCAAGCCACAAACACGATCGCAAGAATGCTAATGCCCGCGATCAACCAGGCCGTGGTTAGCAGACCGCCTTTCTCAACGTTAGCGGTTTGGTGCATTTGTTCGATGGGAGCAAAGGCCTCGGCCTTGTCGATTTCGGCAAGCAGTGCCCAAGTTGTGCCGAAGATATTAAGAGGTGCGAAGGCGCTGAGCACCGGATTGCCGTTGTAATCGTCGATAATCTTGGCACCTTCTTTTCCGTCCAAGGCTTCTGTGGCGGCCTCGGTATCGACACCGTTCTTTTCGACCGTACCGGCAAACGATGCCGCCACGGAGTGGCCTTCCTTGTCGAGGAACGAATCGCTTCGCATGCGCTTGTCGGGCCCGACCAGATAGGTCTCGCCCGTCTCGCCCATACCGGCGCGCACGCCCATAATGGCATTGACCGTGTCCAAGGGGAGTTGCAGAGCTACTATCACTTCGACATCACCCTTAATCACAACGGGCTGAGCCACGAAAGCGGCCGGGGCGCCCTTACTGGGCGCATAAGGCTTGAAATCGGCGAAACCGAAGTTCTGTGTCTTGAGCACTTGTCGAGTGAGTTCACCCAGGTTCGAATCCTTATATTTCCCGTTAACCAGGTTCGTCTGATAATCGGGCTCTTTGCAGACAGTATAGAAGCAATATCCGTCGGGATTGATAAGGAACAGATCATAGTAGCCGTACTGCTCGTTGTATTGGGTAAAGAAGTCCTTCTCCTTGCCGTCGATCTTGGGACAGAAGGCTTCGGCGACATCGATTTCGGCCAGAATTGCCCAGGTCGCATCACCAATCTTTATCGGGGCGTAAGCCGAGAGGACCGGATTACCGTTATAGTCTATGATCACATCAGCGCCGGTTTTTCCGGACTTGGCAGCCCTCGTTGCCTCGGTGTCCACGCTACCCTTCTTGGGATTCCTGAACGAGGCAAGGACACTGTGATTATCGGGATCCAGATAGGAGTCGGAACGCATGAGTCCGTCGTTACCAACCAGGTAAGTTTCCCCCGTTTTGCCGAGACCGGCTCGTTCGGCCATGATCGTGTTCAAGCGGTCAATGGGCATCTGGAAAATGGCCACACCCACTTTTTCGTCTCCGTCGAAAATGGGCGAGGCAATAAAACCAGCGGCTGCTTCATAAGAAGGAGTGTACTGCTTATAGTCAACCAATACGACATCGTCCTTGTTGGTGGCCTGGGCGGCACGACGGAAGGCCTCACCAAAATTCGTGTTTGCATAGGGGCCATTAATTAGCGACGTGCTGTAATCGAGTTCTTTGAAGACCGAATAGACAATATCACCGGTTTTTAAGTCCACAAGAAAAATATCGTAATAGCCGAACTTCTCGAGGAAACTGCGAACAACGGGATGGATTCTCCCGTGAATCTTGCTGTACTCGGATTTATCGTCGGCGCGATCCAGCAGATGCTTGGAGCCAAGGGGATTCTTATTTGCCTGGATGTAGTAGTACTGCATGGCAATGGAGTCATCGTCGAGCTTCTCCATGATGGCATCGACCTGAGGCTCCTTGCCGTTGTTCTGAGTTTTATATTCTTTGGCAAAGTGGTCGGTATAGTAGCTGCGAACCTTCTTTCGCATTTCGGCCAGATCGGCTTTCTTGATTTCATTCGCGGCACGCGCTTTCTCGAAGGCATCACGAAACTCTTTCATGGCCTCGATTATCATCTTGTCTTCCGAGAACGTGATGATCTGGTCATTTATCGTCTGGAAGTACCGGGCGACGGCTTGCCGCTTGACTTCTCGAATAGCGGTAAGCTTGTCGAAGGCCTCTTCGCGGAAGGTAGCCACGGTTTCGACAAGCACGCCCATATCACCTTGCCGCTCGCTGAAATATTTTTCTATCTGATTCTTTTTCACATCACGAAGAGCAACCAGTTGATCGAACGTCTGTTTTTCGAGCGATTCGGACGACTGCTCTTCGGCCTTTGTCAAGGCCCCATCCGCACCATAATAAGAAAGACACGCCGCAATGGCCAAAGGAATAACGCCGACCGCCAGGAAAAAAACGATTAACTGTATCTTCATACTTAGATCGCGGAAACTTTTCCAAATTCTCATGGTACTACTACTCCCGTTCAAAACATCGATACTAAATAACATTTCACAACTTTATAAATGCCAGATGATTTAAGGCATTCTTGAAAAAAAGCCATGAAACTTCTCTCAAAAAGCCCCACGTCGGGTAAATTTCTAAATCGACAAGATCGAAAAAAAGGCACAACCCAAGGCACGTTCTTTGCATTCAAAGAACGTGACTTCGATTGTGCCTTCAACCAACAGGCCTAATCCTGCCAACTAAGGCGGCTGACCGATCCGGCCGGCCCGTTCCTCTCGGCGCAATTTATCCGAAGGAACTCATCCACCAAAACGTAGGTCGTGTTTCGGTCATGTCCAGCAATTTTTTGCTTCTTGTTTGCACTAAAACGTAAAACCTGGACATTTACTGAGTTCGCAAGTTCGTATTGTGTAATCAGCCCCACCGTGTACACTGTACATGATTCTGATAAGTACCCAACTTATGGTGGGTGCATGCCAGCAACTCAGCCGTATACTTTTGCTCTTATGCTTTTGTGGAGTTTAGATGAATACGACAGACAGGCAATCTATCGATTCTCTACCAAGCACACCGGCAACGATAAACTCGACGGATGAAACTTCGTTTACACGGGATCATCCACAGTGGATCTATCCTGCTATCCTGGGAACACTTCTGCTGGCAACATTATTAATAGTCAGCCACCAGAACTACATCTTTTTTCACACGCTGGCGGAAATGACCAGCATTGCCGTGGCTTGGAGTGTTTTCCTGCTCGTGTGGAATGCCCGCAAACTTGTAGACAACGATGCGCTCGTATTCTTGGGGATTGCCTATCTTTTCGTAGGAATTCTGGATCTGGTGCATACGATCTCCTACGGGGAGATGAGCGTTCTCACCAATCCGCAAGTATCAAACATGGCTACCCAGTTGTGGATAGCAGCACGATCAATGGAGAGCCTGAGCCTGCTGGCATTCACGCTTTTGCTTGGCCGCCGACTTTGGATTCATACAGTCTTCTGGTCCTATGCCACCGTAACGAGTTTGTTGTTGTGCGGAATTTTTACCTGGCACGTTTTCCCGGCCTGCTACGTCGATGGCGAAGGGCTGACGGCATTTAATAAAGTGACCGAATATGTCATTTGCTTCACACTGTGCTGCGCCGCGGGCGTATTGTTTTCCCGCCGCAACCACTTTTCGCCTGTGGTCTTCCGTCTATTTCTGTCATCAGTACTGGCAACGGTAGCCGCCGAACTGTCTTTCACCATGCATGTGGCCGTCCACGATTGGTCAAATCTCGCGGGCCATTATTTGAAGTTGGTTTCATTCTTCCTGATCTACATAGCTCTAATTCGCATGGGTATTACACAACCATTTGCGATGCTGTTTCGTGCGTTGGAGCAAAAAAAGGCCACTCTACTAGAGAAGAATCAATTAATCCGGGAGATTATCGAATGCGCTAACGAAGGCATTATTGTTCTTGGAACCGACTTGCGATTCAAGGTATGGAATCCGTTCATGGAACGGTTCACCGGCGTGCCAAGTTCCGATGTATTGGATCGCCGCGCAGCGGATGTCTTTCCATTCTTGCAGGACTCGGGAATAATTAATCGAATTTAGCAAGCATTAACGGGCAAAACTCTCGCTCCTGCCGATTTCCATTTCACAACACCTAACGGCAAATCGGGCTGGGCGTCGGATGAATGCAGCCCGCTTCGCAATGCCAAGGGAGAGATCATAGGCGTCATCGCAACCGTGCGCGACATCGGCGATCGCAAACAGGCGGAAGAAAAATTGCGACAATACAAGCACATCGTAGCCAGTTCGACAGACATGATGGCGTTGATAGACTCTCGGTATGTCTATCATGCCGTAAATGACGCCTACGCAAAGTCATTGCAGAAAAGCACGGAAGATCTAATCGGGCAAACCGTGGCAAATGTTTTTGGAGGAGATTTTTTCGAGGAAATCATAAAACCCAACACGGAAAGGTGCCTGGCCGGTAAAGAGGTACATTATCAAGCGTGGTTCGAAAAAGCTAACCACGAAAAACACTACCGGGACATTACCTACTTCCCTTACATAAATGAACATGGCAAGGTGGAAGGATTAGTTGTACATAGCCGAGACATCACCGATCGCAAGCAAGCCGAAGCTAAACTGCTGGCCGCCGAGCGGATGCAGGCGGAGTCCGAAAGATTGGCTGCGACGGGACGATTGGCTGCACGTGTGGCACACGAGATCAACAATCCTCTTGCCGGGATCAAGAATTCATTCCGGCTGATTAAGGATGCCGTGGCGGCATACCTAATGAAGCCGCTGGATTTCGGCGAATTATTAATGCATATACGCACGGCATTGAAATCCTCCCAGAGGCGGCGGATGATTTCCAGCATTATGGAAAAACTCAAAACGTGCCAGGCCGATTTGGACACCTTGAAATCCCAGCAACGTTCAAATCAAAACGATGACATCGAAATAACATTGGGAACCATTCGCACATTAGCATCCTGCCTATCGGAACTACTACAATTGCAGACAAAATCGAATGCCGACAAAAAGTGGAACAACTTGTGCGAACTGCTGGACTGCCCCCACCATGCAGCCCACCGCCAAGCCATTCTAAACGCCATCGAGATACTAAAAGGCACCAAGGACACCTTCAAATCGAAATCGCTGGCCAAATTGCGTGAGCAACTAGAATGCGTTATAAGCCACGTTAGATCGCTGAAATTAAAAACATATCATGGTGTCCAAGCCGGTTCGCGAACAACCGCTCAGGGTTTCTCCAATAAAACAACCTTGTAAACGTGAGTTTGCGGCAAGGTCATGTGGGCCTTTGCGCCGACAACGATGCATTCCAGCTTAGTAATATCCGCGTCCGGGTCGAAACAGGTGGCGGTGACCGCCTTCCAGCCCGACGGCAGTGGAACTTCTATCGGCGTGGGCGGCACGTCGATCACTTTCTTGGTTTTGTCCAGCAGGCAGATATTGTAATTCACAACGTGCAGGGCCAAGCTGTCGCCCTTGCGATAGAGGGCAAAGCGAAGATTTCGCCTCGGGCCGTCGACCGGAGCGATCGAGGGTGTCGGCAGATAAGGCGAAGCCAAATCCCAGGTTACCGTCTCGGCGAGGACTTCAGCGGCGGGGCGGCCGTTGATGCTTTCCACGTCTTTCCCCAAAACCAGTTGTCCACCTCTTTCAACGAATGTGTTAAGCGAAGCAAGTTGCAAAGGAGACAGCTCATAACTTGCCGACACAAGGTAAATCACCTTGAATTCTGACAGAGACTCGACACTCTTTGGCAAATTGGCGTCGACCAGGGCAACGAACAGGCGATGATCGCCACCTAGTCGCGCGGAAATGGTAGCACTGCCGTGGGGACGCTGCGGAGCGAGCGGATTGGGCCCCCAGTAGGAATAGAGTATGGCGGCCGGTGCCGTCTGTCGCCAACCATCGAAAAGCTGAGCATGCTTTTTGAAAAAATCGCGATACTCGGCTTGCGGGCGGCCGCGGCCCGAGAATCCACCGCCTCCGCTGAAGGCCGCCATCTCCGCAAGCGATAATTCTTGTACATTCTCCCACCCCGACTTCATTGCCTCATAACCAAGATAGATAGTGCGGGCATGCATGTGCTGGGTGAATAATAGTTCGGCCTGATGAGAGCGGCACAAATTGCCGTCAACCAGTTGGCTCAAAGTCGGACGCAGCTTGACTTCGGGCACATGACCGTCGTCGGTATAGCGGAAGCCGAAATAGACCAGATATCGGCCGGCCGCCTTTGGTGTCCAGGTTGCTTTTAGGGTTGCTGGCGGCTGGACGGGCATGCGCGAAGAACCTGTTCCACCGACCGCTTCTTTGGGCCGCAGATCCAATCTCGTCCGCTTTCCGCCATCGGCTTCACGAAGTATTAGGTACAATTCTTCGGCCGCGTCACCATCACCGATACTACATCCGACTCTTTTAACTGTCACTTCAAGATCCACGGGATTTCCGACCTGTGCGATGGTCGGGATAGTAATATCGGCTGCCAGTTCGATGAAATTCGCTGAATCATTGAGCTCGAACCTATGTGTATACCGTTTGGAGACCGACGGGTCGGTGGAAACATCAATCGCAATATCGCCCAAATCAGGTGGCTTCCGGGCGGTATAGAGCCCCGGCGAAAATGTGCTCTCGAACATCAAGCGGTCGCATTGCTCGCCTACAAGCAGGCATTCGTGGATGTTGCCGCTATTGGGAAATATCGTGAAATCGGCTTTCACCTCCCGTCCCGCGGCTCGGATCATGCCCAAGTGCCTGCTGGTACGTATAGCCCGCCATCTCCTGGCCAGTTCACGGGAAGTGGCCTGCTTGGCCATCCCGGGCGAATCGAGCTTAAGATCCTCGAGCCTGAAACCTTTGGTCAAGCGGCGTACCCAATCAATTTGTCTATTCTCATTGAGGAACTTTTGAAAGTCGGCCTTACAGTAGGAACAGTAGCAAATGTCCGGGTGAGTATTATCAATAAAACAACCGTCGTAGCCCACCTCGGCCACCATACGCATCAGCCGCCGATGCCACTCGGCCCAATCGGGATGGTTGATACACGCTCTGTACCGATGCAGGGGCTTATAGTAAGACGGCGAGTAACCTCCACAGGAGCCGCCAACGAATTTTCCGTTGCTGTCGACAACTAGCCACTCGAACGGATCGCTGAGAGGCCGTGGTCCGGCCCAGCGACTGTATGTGTTCCAGTTGTCATAGAACTCCCAAAAACCCAATCGCTTCTGATGATCACCGGCCAGAGTGTGATAGGAAATATAGGGAGTGACTTCACTGACGTCAATTTCATGGTAACGCTTTAGCGTCTCGCGGATGTGTTCAATTCTTTCGGCCAACTGTGCGGGCGTCAACAGTGCGATATTTTTACGATCCAGTGTGTTGCCCGGGCCGCCGGTGTACTGATTCTCTCCGCGATATAGACAAATGGGTCCCCAGTGGTGCGATATGGGAACAGCCTTGCCCACATGCAATAGATCGGGCGGCGCGGTCTTGATCTTGTCGATATGATTTGGATTCTTGAATCCCACATCCCCATAATCAATCGTGTAGACGATCGGCAAGGTCGTCGAGGGAAGCATGGGTTCCGATCCGTCGGCCTGGGTAAGAGCCAGGGCAAAGATCACTTGCACGTAGATGAGAAGCGTTAACGGTCGAAGGTTCTTCATTCCTGCTTACCTGTTCTCAAAGCACAAAAGCCGGGTTATTACCCGGCCTACGAGCCTATCATAATTTCTTGGCGAACGACAACGGATCATGCACTACCTGTAGAGGGTCATATCCCACCACATGTCACCCTCGAATAATCAAATAAAAAGGGCTTGACTTTCGGAGGCGAAACTACGATACTAAATCTATAGATATGGTTAGGAAGGTTTTTTTGGGGGCAGTTTTAAGGATATTTAAGGTGTTTTTATCTCAGAAATGTCAATATGCGTTGCGGGCCGTGTTCGAGATTGCCAAGCGTTCCGGCGAAGGGCCTATCAAGATTGAGGATATCGCGAAAGCGCAAGCCATACCGCCCAAATTTCTGGCCACAATCCTCAACCAACTCAAGCAAGGAGGCTTCGTTCAATCCAGGCGTGGCTCCGACGGTGGTTACTTCATGGGACGTTCGCCCTCAGGAATAAGCGTGGGCGAGATTATCCGCTTTATCGAAGGACCGGTGGGACCTGTTGAATGCGTAACGGACAATACGTCGGGTGACTGTCCACTGGATGGAACCTGTGTCTTCATGTTTATGTGGAGAGAGGCACAGGCCGCCATGGAAAATGTGTACTTCAAAACCAGTTTCAAAGACCTGATAGATCGTGAATCTCAGTCCTTAAATGATCAGCAGTTCATCCCTATGTACTTTATATGAAATACTGTATGCAGAAATTGTGTCCAGTTTTAATTATTGCCCGATGGATCAAAATGATCCAAGGTGGAACCTTGTTACAAGGAAAAGAAAATGAAAAACACATATAATTCTATAACGGATGCCGTTGGACGTACGCCGCTTGTGAAAATCAACAAGCTCGTTAACGGCAATGCGACTGTATTGGCCAAGCTCGAGAGCCAAAATCCACTGGCCTCGGTCAAGGACCGTATCGGCGTGTCCATGATCGACGAAGCCGAACGTGCCGGCAAGATAGGCGAAAAGACACTGATCGTGGAAGCGACAAGCGGCAACACGGGCATCGCTTTGGCGTTTGTGGCCGCCGCGCGTGGTTACCGATTGCTGCTGACCATGCCCGACTCGATGAGCCTCGAACGCCGCAAAGTACTTAAGGCATTGGGAACCGAACTTATCTTGACACCCGCGGCACAGGGAATGGTGGGCGCCGTTCGCGAGGCGGAGTCAATAGTCGAAAACGAGAAAGATGCTTTCTCTCCCCAGCAGTTCAAAAATCCGGCCAATCCTGAAATCCATCGCCGCACGACCGCCACGGAGATCTGGTCAGATACGGATGGTCTTGCCGATATCGTGATCTGCGGCGTGGGCACGGGCGGCACGATCACGGGCATTGCCGAGGCAATCAAAGCCCGCAAGCCGGAATTCAAGGCAATCGCAGTTGAACCGGCACAAAGTCCGGTTCTCACGCAGAAGTTGGCGGGTGAAGAACTTAAACCGGGCCCGCACAAAATCCAGGGTATCGGCGCCGGATTCATACCCGACGTGTTGAACCTGGACATACTCGACGAAGTGGTTACCGTCGACCAGGACGACGCCATGGAATACGCGCGCAGGGCCGCACGTGAGGAAGGCATCTTCGTAGGCATTTCCAGCGGCGCCGCGCTGCGGGCGGCATCCCAAGTCGCATCCAGACCTGAAAACAAGGACAAAGTGATCGTGGTCATTCTGCCCAGTTTTGGCGAGCGTTATCTGTCCTCGCCGTTGTTCGAAGATATTACGGCGTGAGGCGGTTACCTGTAAACATTCAGCACCAGAAAAACCATTGAAAACACCTGTTTACTTGGCACTGAAAATCATCTGGTGCGCCGTCTGGCCCGCAAATATCCGGATCGGTCGATTGAATGCCTCTCACCGCAAAGACCACAATGCCTACAGATGCGGCAAATAGATCCAGCCTATCTGCTCTGGTCTCTGGACTGCCTGGCCAACGACCGGCCGGTAAATATCATTACAGTTGGTCGACAGATTGCCGCCGATGCGAGGCTCGCATTACGCCGCATGCTGGAGATAGGCAAGTAGACATCACTTTTCCCCCAAATCCCTCAGCCGCGATACTTTCGCAAAGCGCATTAAAATCTATACTTATAAACAGGGCAGGGGGGGAGGAACCGCATATCAACGATGGGAGTGGTCAAGTGAATCTTTCATTGGCGGAAATCTGGTTTTATTCTCTGACAATACTCGATGTCGTCCTGGCGTCCTGGACAACCGTGCACGCGGTTCTTAACAAACGAGACTCGCGTGCCGCCATCGGTTGGGTGGGCTTGGCATGGTTGTCGCCGTTCATCGGCTGCATTCTCTATTTTTGCTTTGGTGTAAATCGCATCGAGCGGAAAGCCACTTCGCTACGGTTGACAGGCCACTGGCACCATCCGCGTTATACTCCGCTGCTTGCAAAGGACCTGGCCCAATACGAGGCCTTCAAGTCGCAGTATCCCACGCACGCTGATCTGGAAGTACTCGTGCAGAAACTGACCGGGCGGCCCGCCTTTCCCGGCAACGATGTGCGGGCACTCTATGACGGCGATCAGGCCTATCCGTCTATGCTCGAAGCAATCGACTCGGCGAAACATTCCATTGCCCTGTTGAGCTACATCTTCGACAACGATCGCGCCGGCCAGGCTTTTCGCGAACGATTGATAGCAGCTAAAGAGCGGGGAGTCGAAATCCGTGTTCTCGTGGACGATGTAGGATCGCGCTACAGCCGGCCCAATATGATCGAACAACTCAAAAAAGACGGTATCCGCGCCGAGCGGTTCATGCCCACACGAGTTCCGCGAATGTTCAAATATGCCAATCTGCGAAACCACCGCAAGATCCTGGTTGTCGACGGTCGTATCGGCTTTACAGGCGGAACCAATATCCGCGAAGGCCACTGGCTCTCGCTTTCGCCTGACGTACCCGTGAGCTGCCTCCACTTCAGATTCGAAGGGCCGGTTGTGGAGAACCTGCAGGAAGTGTTCGCTTTTGATTGGGCTTTTGCCACGGGCGAATTTCTGGAAGGAGATCTATGGTTCCCAAAGATCGAGCGGACAGCCGATATTTGGGCACGTGGAATATCCGGCGGGCCCGATGAGCATCTGGACAAGATGCCGCTGACGATAATCGGCGCCTTGACGGCGGCGCGGCGAAGCGTGCGTATCGTAACACCTTACTTTCTTCCCGAGCAGCCCATCGTTCAGGCACTGATCACGGCAGCGCTAAGAGGCATAGATGTCCGCATCATGATTCCGTCGGAAAACAACATTCCACCGGTCCACTGGGCGGCCTGCACCACACTGCCGTACCTGATGGATCGCGGCTGCCGCGTGTACCTATCTCCACCGCCATTCGATCACACCAAGCTGCTGCTGGTCGATGGCCTCTGGTCTCTTGTTGGCTCGACCAACTGGGATCCCCGCAGCCTGCGTCTGAATTTCGAGTTCAACGTGGAATGCTACTCGCCCAAACTCGGCGAGGAACTTCAATCGTTCGTTACCAACCGTCTGACCGTTTCACGAGAACTCAGCGCAAAAGAACTACGCGCCCGTCCGCTACTCATCAGACTCCGCGACGGATTTGCCCGGCTGTTTTCGCCGTATCTATAACCGGGTGTTCCACATACTAATACTAAACCGAAGCGCAAGCGAAGGGACATCCGGCCATTTCCCTAGCCCGGATTATTCATGAACCATGGATCGTGCAATTCATACTAACCCGAAGCGCAAGCGAGGAGAGATAGGTAAGCAACACATCGTCCTTCCCTCGCTTGCGCTTCGCGCTTAGTATGGTTAATGAATAATCCGGGCTAGTTTTCCCTTCGCTTGCGCTTCGGGTTGGTATGACTTATCGATACCTGGAGATCATTCCAGCAAGCCCAGGGCTTCGTCTGTCGCTCCAATCGCGGCAAAAACGGAATCTCGGGCGTCTTCTTCATTGTCATCGTCATCCATGTCATCGACGGCCATCATCCAGTGCCGGGCTATGATCGCCAGGTCGTTATCGGCGACTTTTTGCTGCTTCGCGTGCAGGAGCGCGGGCACGACGGCGGCGGTTGGAACGGTTTCAGGAGCGGATGAAACCGCTTGGCCGGTCACCGACTTGTTCGCGATCAAATCACTCGCTTCATCCGCGCGATAGTTGGCCGAAAAAAGAGCCAAATCGCCCAAGTCAACCGTGCCCGATCGGTCGAAGTCGGCCACATAGGCATACGGGCTGTCGGTGGTGACACCTGGCTTTTCACCGTATACCGAAGCAAAGAAGGCCAGGTCACCCAGTCCGACCCGCCCGTCGTTATCGAGGTCGTACGTAACGGGTTCCAACTCCGGTTCGGATGCGATCGCGGCGGAAGCAGCCGTGGATGACGTCGCCGTGGCGTTTGAGGTACCGGCTGCTACCGAACCATAACTAGCAGCCAGTATACCCAAATCCGAAACGTCCACCTTGCCGTCGCCGGTAAAGTCGGCGTCTTCCCAGTCGAAACCATCACCGGCGTTGTAATTCGCCGCCAGAATACCCAGGTCACATACATCCACCAAACCGTCGCCGTTCGCATCGCCGGGCAACCGCGTCGCCAGCCAGTTGACGGCCATGATCGTGGCATCGACATCATTCACGCGGCCGTCGTCGTTGAAATCGCCTTCGAGCCAGGTAACTCCTGACTGCCGTTGCCAATAGGCGGCCAGGATGGTGGCGTCGGCCTCGTTTACAATATCGTCGAGATTGGCATCGCCGGGCAACCAATGAGGCGTTAGCGTATCGATCGTAACCGTAAGGGGATCGCCGGGGCCCGATTCATTGCCGGCGTCATCGACCGCTCTGACCGAGTAGTCATAAGTTCCGTCGGGCTGAGTTGTCGCGGTAAATGTCGGGCCGGTCTCACAGTCACCGCTGATCTGCAAACCGTCGCGATAAACCCGGTAGGTGGACGCGCCAATGATATCGAAGGTGGGCGTACTGTCGGCAGTGATGTTGTCGGTGTTGCTCGTGCCCGTGTCGCTGTGTGATTGCAGGTCGAGGGTCGCCGACGGGTCCGGTGCAACCGTGTCTAAAGTAAACGTTAAGGTCTGGTCAATTCCATTACCCAGCGGATTACCCGCGGTGTCGATAATGGACCCGTCGCCGGGGAGGGTCACCGAGTACTGGCCGTCGACGGTTAAGGGAGTTGAGAAGGCGATATTCAGGGAATTGGTTTCCCATCCCGTAATCGCGTCGGGTGAAACAGGAACATTGTCCGGATCGAGCACTATCACATCCTCGTCCTGACCGTAGACCAGTTCGGAGAATGTAAAAATCAACTCCGGAGCGGTGTCGCTGGTGATATAGTCGTCAGGACTGATCCCGGTGTCTTCTTCCAGTTGGGGCAGGAGATCATAGATATGAACCGAGCCGACGGCAGCAGCGCTGGAATAGCCATACGGCGCCCCGACCATCGCTACCGAGCCGCTGATGGCCACACTATTGCCGAACCGATCGCCGGGCAACACGGGATTTCCGGCTAGTCTGACGACCTGTGTCCAGCCTGAGCCTTTGTCCTCGAAGATATACGCAGAGCCGGAGCTACTGGTGGTTTGGTCTCCAACTCCTCCGGCGATGATCGTACTGCCGTCAATAGAGACGCAAGCGCCAAAATAATCATACGGCCTGCCCCCGTCGGCAATCAGCTTTGTGACTTGACTCCAGCCCGAGCCGGTATTCTCGAAGACATAGGCGGAACCGGAATTGTATCCCTGGTTATAGTATCCTGGCGCTCCAACGACTACCATCGAGTCGCTGATCGAAACGCTTCTGCCGAACCAATAACCTTTTTGCCCCTCGATGGCAGTCAACTTGGCAGCTTGGATCCATTCTGATCCATTGTTCTCGAAGATATATGCCGAGCCGGAATTATAGCCCTGGTCATCGTCATAAGCCGATCCGACTATTATCGTCGATTCGCTGATCGAAACGCTGGTGCCAAAATAATCGCCTCTATATCCGTCGTCGGCAGTCAATTCGGCAACTTCTTCCCAGCCAGCCCCGGTGTCTGCAAAAACATAGGCCGAGCCCGGACCAATATAATTCCCGCTGGTTATCGCTCCAATAACAGCAACAGAATCATCTATCGAGACGCTTATACCGAAACGACTGAAAGGCTGACTGTTGGTTGGGATCAGCTTGGCAACCTGAGTCCATCCCGAGCCGGTGTCTTCGAAAATATAAGCCGAACCGGAATGCCCGTTGTCATTATCATCATTATACGCTCCCACAATAATTCTATCGCCGTCAATCGATACGCTGCAGCCGAAATAATCATCTTCCATGACGTCGTCGGGTAACAGCTTGGCAACTTGCTCCCATCCCGAGCCGCTGTTCTCGAAAACATAAGCTGCTCCAGAGGCGTAACCATTTGCATCCTCTGTTGGCGCCCCCACGACGGCCGTGTTGCCGCTGATCGAGATACTAGAACCGAAAAGGCCGCCAAGCGCCTCATCATCGGCAACGAGCTCGGCCGTCTCTCCAATGGGGATAGGGCAAGCCGTATCGATTGTCACACTCAGCGGATCGCTGGAAAACGATGCATTACCGGCGACGTCTACCGCCCGCAGACTGTAATCGAACGTACCGTCGGGCTGAATCTCTGTGGTGTAGCTGGTACCACTCTCGTAATCGCCGCTGATTTGGGTGTAACCTTGGTATACGCGGAAGTACGGGACGGCGGCGATATCGAACGTGGGTGTATTGTCGTTTGTAATGTTGTCGGTATCGCTAATTCCAAGATCACTGCCGGCCTGCAGGTCGGGCGCCGGCGGCGGGTCCGGGGCTTGGGTGTCGACCGTCACACTTAGCGGAGCGCTCTGGCCCGATACGTTGCCGGCAGCGTCAACGGCCGTTATGCTGTAATCGCAGGTTCCATCACTTTGAAGAGTCGCGGTGGCCGAACCGCTTTCGAAATCTCCACTAATCTGGACACCATCGCGGAAGAGCCGGAAATAGGGCGAACCGGTGGCCGTGAAAGTCGGTGTTGAATCACTGGTGATATCGTCGGTGGAGCTCACCCCGCGATCGCTGCTATACGCCAGATCGGGGGCGGCAGGCACATCCGGATTCTCGGTATCGATCGTTACGTTCAACGCTATACTGGGATCCGACTCGTTCCCGGCCGCATCGACGGCGACTACGGTGTATTCGTAAGTGCCGTCGGGCTGAACGGGTGCGGTATAGATGGCACCATCTTCGTAATCTCCGCTAATCTTCACGCCATCGCGATAAACACGGAAATAGGGTGCGGCCTTCGTCTCGAATGTCGGAGTGTTGTCGCTGGTAATATTGTCGGTGTCGCTGGCGCCCGTGTCGCTGGTTGCCCACAAATCAAGAGGGAACACCGGTCCGAATAGATAAGCCGATCCGGAAGCATCACCGCTGTCATCGTCGCCGTACGCCCCTATAATCGCTGTTTCGCCGTCGATAGAAACGCCGTAGCCGAACCAGTCGTTCTCCTCGCCGTCATTGGCGGTCAGCTTGGCGATCTGAGACCATCCCGAGCCGGTGTCTTCGAAGATATAGGCCGAACCGGAAGCAAAACCGTCGTCGGCGTCCCGATATGCTCCCACAATTGCGATATTGTCGCTGATCGAGACACTTCGTCCGAAGTAGTCTACTGTTCCTCCGTCATCGGCAATAAGTTTGGCGGTCTGGTTCCATCCCGAGCCGGTGTTCTCGAATATATAGGCAGCCTCGGTGGCTCCGCTTACTTTCCCGACTATAGCCACGTTGCCGTGGATTGAAACGCAATGTCCAAATCTGCTTCCCGCATAGTCGTCGGGTATAACCTTATCTGTTTGGATCCAACCGGAACCCTGGTTTTCGAAAATATAAGCCGAGCCGGAATTATAACCGTTGTCGTCGTCCTCGTTCGCACCGATAATCGCCGTCGTCCCATGGATCGAAACGCTGTAGCCGAAAGAATCACCCGTCGCGCCGTCGTCGGCGGTCAACTTCGCTACTTGAACCCAGCCGGTGCCCGTGTCTTCGAAAATATAAGCCGAGCCGGAATCACCGCCGTTGTCATCGTCGTCTTGCGATCCGATAATCGCCGTTGTGCCAGAGATTGAAACGCTATAACCGAACAGATCGTTTGCCGCGCCGTCATCGGCGGTCAACTTGGCGACCTGGGTCCATCCCGAGCCGGTGTCTTCAAAAATATAGGCCGAGCCTGAACTGGAACCATTGTCATCGTCGCCGTATGCCCCGACGATGGCCACGTTTCCGCTGATCGCAACACTGCATCCGAAATGGTCGGACCAGGCACCGTCATTTGCGGTCAACTTGGCAACCTGCGCCCACTCGAAGCCCGCATTTTCGAAAACATAGGCCGAGCCGGAATCTGTGCCTTTGTCATCGTCGTAATAAGCCCCGATGATGGCGGTGTTGCCGCTAACCGAGACACTATGGCCAAAATAGTCTTTGCTATATCCATCATCGGCCAGCAACTTGGTTAGTTGTCCGGCTCCTTTGAAATACTTGACGGTATCGATGGTCACGGTCAACTCGCTGCTCGGCGACGATTCGTTGCCGGCCGTGTCAACCGCCGTTGCGGTGTAGTCGCTGGTGCCATCACGCTGGGGGCTGAGCGTACAACTGCCGCCCGTTTCGTAGGGATCACTGACTAAATCTCCATCGCGGTACAAACGGAAATATGGTGCTCCGGTGGCATCGAAGGTGGGCGTAGCATCGTTGGTGTTGTTGTCCATATTGCTCACGCCGCTATCACTGCCGGCTTGCAGATCGGGAGTAGCCAGTGCGTTCGGGCTCTGGGTATCGATCGTAACACTCAGTGGCGCGCTCTGTGCCGATTCGTTACCGGCCGTATCGACCGCCGTTACGGTAAATATGTAGGTTCCGTCGGCAAGGGATGACACCGTGATTTCATCGCCCTCGTAGTCGCCACCGATTTGAATTCCATCGCGATAGAGACGGGTATACGGCGCGCCAACGACACTGAAGGTGGGCGTATCGTCATTGGTAATATTGTCGGTGTCACTTACACCGCTGTCGCTGAGCGTTTGCAGATCGGTCGCCACGGGGGTATCCGGGGCTTGCGTATCGAGCGTGAAAGTCAGTGTCTTATCCACACCTCCGTTTATCGGGTTGCCCGCGGTGTCGATGACGCTGCTGGTTCCGTCGATTATCACCGTGTACTGTCCATCGATACTCAATGGAGTAGTAAACGCGATATTTATCGCATGTGTTCCCCATCCGCTGATCGAGTCGGGCACGATCGGTGTCAGATTCGGATCGAGTACAGTCACATCGCTATTCTGGCCATGGACCACTTCGGAAAATGCGGCGGTAAACTCGGGCATGATATCACTGGTAATCCGATCACAACTGAACTTCCCCGTATCTTCGATTACTTGTCCCGTAGCGCCGATGACATACACCGATCCGGATGTGTTTCCAAGGTCGTCGTCACCATAAGCTCCGACCATGGCTACATTATCACTGATCGAAACGCAGTAACCGAAATAGTCATTTGCCGCGCCGTCAGCGGCCAAAAGCTTGGAAACCCGCACCCATCCCGAACCCGTATCCGAAAAAATATAAGCGGAGCCGGAATCAGAACCATTGTCATCGTCCCTATATGCTCCCACAATTGCGGTGTCGCCGCTGATCGAAACACTGTAACCGAAATAGTATGTACTTTCTCCTTCGGCGACAGTCAGCTTGTTGGTCTGAGTCCAGCCCGAGCCCGTGTCTTCGAAGATATAGGCCGAGCCGGAAAGAGATCCTACACCATCATCCCCATAAGCCCCGACGACGGCCATGTTGCCACTGATCGCAACACTGCATCCGAAATAATCGCTTATCTCGGCGTCATCAGCAGTCAGCTTGGCTACTTGACTCCAGCCAGTGCCCGTATCCTCGAAAATATAAACCGAGCCGGAATAGGTATTGTCATTCGATGCCCCGACAATAATCCTGTTGCCACTGATCGCGACGCTTTGGCCGAACTGATCGCTTGCCGAACCGTCATCGGCGATCAGTTTGGCGACCTGAGTCCAACCCGAGCCCGTGTCCTCGAAAATATAGGCTGAACCGGAACTATTGCCGTGGTCGTCATCATGTTGTGCCCCGACGACAGCAACTGTACCGCTAATGGAAACACTGAAGCCAAAGTAATCGCCAGCCACGGTATCATCGCCCATCAGCTTGGCTACCTGTGTCCAACCAGAACCGGCGTATTCAAAAATATAGGCCGATCCGGAATCAGAGCCGTTGTCATCGTCCCGATAGGCTCCCACAATTGCGATGTTGCCGCTGATGGAAACACCACGTCCAAAATAGTCTTCTCTTTCCCCGTCAATAGCAGTCAGCTTGGCGGTCTGAGTCCATCCCAAGCCCGCATCCTCAAAGATATAGACCGAGCCGGAATTCAGACCATTGTCATCGTCATAATCAGCCCCGATTATTGCCCTGTTGCCATCGATCGAAAGGTTCTTGCCAAAACCATCAGAATTCGCGCCGTCGTCGGTCAGCAGTTTGGCAATTTGGCCGTCGAGTTGCGACGGGCCAACCGTATCGACCATAATATCAAGAGCAGGCGAGTCCTCAGATTCTCCCTGGCCCGATTTAAACTGACGCGCCGTGATTGCATGATTTCCGTCGATCAGATCGAAGCTACCGTCGGACGACACCGTGGTTGTGTCGCCCGTGGCTTCAGCACTACCGATGAGCGTGCCGTCGGCGTAGACCAGCACGGTTGCCGATGGGCTGGTGCCCGACACTTCAAACTGAAGATTTTTTCCCGGCGAGCTGTTATCGAGATTGGTAATATCATCGGAATTGCTAACGCCCGAGTCGCTGATGGCCATCAAGTCCACTCCGGTCGGTACGAAACTCAACAGCGAACGATCTTCAAGACATTCCAGACGTAGCGAACGACTCTGAACAAACCTATTCGCTGGTGAGAGGGCACTGCTGCGTTCCCAATGAACAAAAGTTTTACGGTTGCGGTGCAGATTACGAAACGATCCGAAAAATCTGCGCATTCCAGTTCTCCATATACTTCACAAGTCTTTTCTTAAATCAACGACGCGTAATTTGCCCATGCCCTCTGGTTGATAACAGAGAATCCTGCCAACATTCGATCAGCGAGAGACCGGCCAATTGCCTATGCGTCATAATCCCTACATAGAACCTAAGTATAGTGGTCACTGATACTAGGATCAACAACCCCAGAATGAGGGATCCTGCAGAATCAAAAAGCCCCGCAAGCGTTTAACGTAACCACTTGCGGAGCTTCAAATTTAGAAAGCACGCCCGGCAGGGATCGAACCTGCAACCTACGGATTAGAAGTCCGTTGCTCTATCCATTGAGCTACGGGCGCAATGGCTTACTAAATGAGGGTTTGCGGCGGGATTAAGATATCATCTATGCATTTGTATGTGAGACAGTATCTAATGGCTAATTCTACCTTAAAAACAGATCTCAGCAATCCCGCCAAGCCTTATGAGGGCTTTCTAATGCCCGTTGATAAAGCAGGTACCGTCTGCCGGACGTGACCTGAAAACCAGGGATTATCTCTCATTCCAAGGTCCCGTCCGGCAGACGGGACCTACTTCACGCGGTGAAAACGAGTTTATTCAACGGGCTGCTACTGCACATCAACGGTCCAGGCGATACAGCTTTCGGTTCCATGGAGATGCAATATAATCGCATCCCCCCACTTCTGGGTCACTCGACTATTTGTGCTAGCACGTTATTATTAGGAACTGATGAGGTATACAAGTGGCTCCGTTAGTACTGCCGATTCAGCTCCTCGTCTTTAGAGCAGCGGTACACGCTGTTGAACAGTCCAAATCACAGTCAAATTTACCCAGAAGGGAGCGAGAACATGGGAAACGCGGTATGGATCCTGATCATTATTGTGGGAGGCATCGTATTACTTGCCTTAATGGCCGTCGGCATTTACAACTCGCTGGTCACACTGCGAAACCGTTATAAGAACGCGTTCGCCCAGATTGACGTGCAACTCAAACGTCGCTACGACCTGATTCCCAACCTGGTTGAAGTGGCCAAAGGCTACATGAAGCACGAGCGGGAGACACTCGAAGCAGTCATTCAAGCCCGAAACCAGGCCGTCACCGCCGGCCAGGCAGCGGCCCAGAATCCGGGCGATCCGAAGGCCATGAAATCGCTGGGCAGGGCCGAAGGCCAACTGACAGGCGCATTGGGACGGCTATTCGCCTTGTCCGAAAACTACCCCGACCTGAAGGCCAACCAGAACATGCTGGCGCTTCAGGAGGAGCTTACCTCGACCGAAAACAAGGTGTCCTTCTCACGCCAGGCCTACAACGACGCCGTGACACGTTACAACACGGCCCGAGAAAAATTCCCCAACGTGATTTTCGCCGGGATGTTCAACTTCCAGGAGGCCGATCTTTTCGAAATCGAGGAAGAGCAACAACGTGAAGCTCCCAAGGTTTCATTTGACTAATGCCTTGTCAGGCTTTTATGGTGGGGTTGAATGAGGTGGTCCGCGGCTCGTTGGCCGCTATCGAAGCATAATGCAACCCTAAAATTAAGAATTGACGCGACACTAGTCCCCGGGAGCCGATCATGGACTTTTTCGAACGCCAGGACGCCGCCCGACGGCGTACGGGACGGTTGATTATCTATTTTATTCTGGCAGTAGTAGCAATCGTGGTAGCGATCTACTTCGTTGTGCTGATCGCCTTGGCAATGCTCGGCAATTCGATGGAGGCGGGACATCCGAATCCCTATATGGAAACGCCCTGGCACCCGGACCTGTTCGCCTTGGTCGCCCTGGCTACGATCGGTGTGATCTTGTTGAGCAGCCTTTATAAGACATCACAACTCGCGTCCGGCGGGGAAGCGGTCGCACTGATGATGGGTGGACGGCTGATCGATCGGCAGACCAGCGTGCTATACGAACGCCGATTGCTGAACGTCGTTGACGAAATGGCCCTGGCATCCGGCACGCCCGTGCCGCCGGT
>JAFGTN010000483.1 GCA_016934075.1 Pirellulales bacterium | reverse complement strand
GTGTTTAGATATAATTTGCCGGCTACGCCGCCAATTTATATCTAAGTGCCCTTGACTCGCAATTTTGCAAAAGTCCAATCCTAAAGCCCTATGTCTCACTTCTTGCTACTGAAAACTCATAACTGATAACTCTGATCAACAACCCAACATCTTCGCCGTCAATAGCCATCGCAGTTCGCCGTTTCCCTGTTCCGGCGCGAGGGGGAATCGCACGGCCGCCACAGCACCTTTAGCAAAGCGGATTTCACCTCGCCCGCCGATCAGCGCGGCCGTCATTCGCCCCACGCCCGGTGCGTGTCCAACCCAGGCCATACTATCAAATTCCTTCGCTCGTTCTTTGCTCCATTCGATCAACTCATCGAAGTCGCCGCCGGGCACAAGCGCTTCGACTTCCACCAACCTCGGCCGCTGCTGGCCCGCCTTCTCCACGGCGTCGACAACCAACTCGGCCGTTTGCCGGCAACGGACCAAGGGACTGGTGGCCACCAACTGCGGCAAAAAACCACGTCCGGCCAGCTTCTCGGCAAACTCGGCAAACCGTTCCTTGCCCGCCGAACTCAAAGGCCGCTCGAAATCATCGGGCCATTGCGGATCGCCATAATGGCCCGCCCAAGCGTGACGCACAATGTATAGATCCATTTTTCTATTCCATCTTTTGAAAAAATAAGACTGTTGCCAAATCGTTGCCGGATTCGCAAGAATTCGGAAATCATCCAGTTTAATATCGAATGATCCGAAATTCATATAAATTCAGCTACATTAATCACGTCTTATGTCTTATGTCTTAAGTCCTATGTCCTAAGTCTTATGTCTCCATGCCTGAAGTCCGATGCCCGTAGTTCCCCCTACCGATTCCGCCAAATCACCCGATCATCAATCCCCAACTCTCCTTGCACCTCGGCAATCTCGGCCTTAAAACGCTTGGCATCGACCGGATACCCGGCCGTTGGTTTAAGTCCTTCTATCCGTGAGCACCAGAAATCATTAAATGCCCGCATTGCCAATTCGCGGAGATATTTCGACGCCATCGAAGCCAGCGCCGCCGGCATCCACGACTCGCCCTTGGCCTGGAAGCTGATTTCCACGCGGCGGTTGGCGGGCCCGAACTCATAGCGGCTCAGATACCGTCCTTCTTCGCGGACCTCGATGGGCCGCTCGGGAAAATGTTCGACCAAGAGCGGTTCGTATTTGTTCCGTCCACCGTGTTTGTCGCAGATGATCTTTATTTTGTCGTAACCCAAGGGCTCCACGGCCCCGGCCAAGAGGTCCAGCGTAAGATTTGAGAGCACGGCTCCCTTATTATCGCTCTGGTCGCACAAGCTGTTGAACCGTTCCGGAAAAACCGCCCGGCACCGCATATTGACCAGGTGCACGCCGGCCGCTTCCATCGTCTTCCGCATGGCGACTTCCAACGATTCCAACTCCGATTCTTTGGCGTCGATGGGAAACTGCTGTTCTACATACCCATCGTGCCACGGTAATATCCGGCGATCGTCTTCCGATTGCGGATCCAATGCCGCCCAGATCGAATACCAGTCTCGCGGCTGCCGATCGACAAGAGCCAAGGCCGTAAACAGCCCCCGCTCCAAGTGCCGCAATCCCTTGCCCGGCTTGTAGAGCACCTTGGAATCGGCCATTGCCAGCCGTTCGGCCCCGGCGTCCCTTGGCTTAGTAACAATCACCTCGGCAAGCCGCTCGTACAAGTCGATATCGTCCGACGAGCCGTCCACCCACCAAACCGTGGTGGAAATCAACAGCGGCCCCAAATTAGGCCCATATCCGGCTTCATCGGTTCCGATCAGGTAAGGCATTTTCTTGTTCGGTCGTATGGTGCGGTTACATGTGGTTCTGGACGGATAAATCCTATCGCAACCGCTGATTCTCGGCCAGCAGCCCTGGAAAAAAGTCGCCATGACAATTCTTTTTAGACTCCAGATGTCAGAATCATTGATACAAAGACAAGGCTTTAGTGAAATCCCACTGAACCCTGTGATCTGAAATTTGTAGTCCTCCCCCCAAATGACGAAAAATCACCGGATAAATCTATTTCAAATCAATTCTTGGCAATCATGGCTCTAATGCGTATGATTGTCAAAGGAGAATAATCACATGAAATCTGCCTTTTTTACCGCCATCCGACAAATCGAGATTCGCGACGAGCCAAAGCCCAGCATATCCCAGCCTGACGAGGTGCTGCTGCGGATCGACCGTTTGGGCGTTTGCGGCTCCGACGTGCATTACTTTACCGACGGACGCATCGGCGACGACGTTGTCCCCCTGCCCGCCAGTCTGGGCCACGAATGTTCGGGCACGGTTGTCGAGATCGGCTCGGGGGTCAAGAGCCTGGTCGTGGGCAACCGCGTTGCCGTCGACCCGGCCGTGGCTTGCGGCACGTGCGACCAATGCGTTCAAGGTCGCTCCAACACATGCCGCAGCATGAAGTTCATGGGCTGTCCCAACCAGGGCCCGGGCGCGGCGGCCGAGTTTCGCGTTTTGCCGGCCAACAATTGTATTGCCGTGCCCGAGTCGATCTCGCTCGACCAGGCGGCATTGGTCGAACCGCTGGCCGTGGGTTTCTACGCGGTCCGCATGGCTGCCCTGCGACCGGACACCAACATCGCCATCCTTGGCAGCGGGCCCATAGGTCTGAGCGTGCTGCTCTCGGCCAAGGCAACCGGCACCTGTACGACGTTCGTAACCGACCTGCTCGACGCGCGGCTGGCCGTAGCCCGAACCTGCGGCGCCGACTGGACCAAAAAGACGATCAAAAACGATCCGACCGCGGCCGAGGAATTGGAAAAAGCCATCCGCGACCAAAATCCAAACGGCCAGGATGTAGTCTTCGAATGCACGGGCGATCCCAACTGCATCGACCAGGCCCAGCGGATTTTGACACCGGGCGGGACACTGATCATGATCGGCATCACGCCCGAGACACAAGTCTCGTTCGACGCCCACCTCATGCGCCGCACGGAACTAACCTTCAAAAACGTCCGCCGCCAAGAATCCTGCATGAAGCCCGTAATAGACCTGATGGCCGCCGGCAAAATCAACGCCGATCCGATGCTGACGCACCATTATCCGCTCGACAAGATCCAAGATGCCTTTGAACTGGTGGCAGGTTACGAAGACGGGGTGGTGAAGGCGATGGTTGAGATTTCCGGGTAAGCAATCCTTGGTGCGTCACGGACGCACCCTATCGAAGCTGCGGTTTAGTAAAGTGTCGTGAATCACTTGCTCTTATTAGATTCGTGTCGTCGGCATCGCCGCCAACTAATAGCCAGGGCAACTCCGAGTTTTTCGCCCCAAGCGTTCGTAATTTGTGCCACGATGTCTGAATGCTCGGCAAAGTAATCCCCACATTTCCCCGCTTTGAACAAAGCAAACCGATCGGCAAGCAAATTGTGATCGGTGCGAAGCGACAGTCCAACGATCTTCATGAGTAACTCGGACGGCACCAATTTGGACCATGCCAGCAGAAGCCTATCGGCACTTAGGATGCCTAGTTCTTGGTTCGTTGGGGCCAATAGGGCTGGAAGGATGTAGGGGTTGTGTGCGAGCCGATCACCCACTTCCGGCCAGCCCATATTCGCCGCCACGTTCAACACATCAGATTCCCAGCCATAGTTCCACTCCCATTTTTCATCGGCCCAA
The DNA here is from genome assembly GCA_016934075.1 of Pirellulales bacterium. GTDB lineage: Bacteria > Planctomycetota > Planctomycetia > Pirellulales > Thermoguttaceae > JAFGTN01. Next base: position 5,071 of record JAFGTN010000483.1, on the reverse strand, counting down.
CGCAACGCGTCCGCCCTCCAGGCATCTATCTGAGCTGCTCCGGCAAATCGCCGCACCATCTCCGCCGACATCGTCGCCAGTGCGTAAGGCACTGCTTCATCGGTCTCCTCCCTGTTGTTCGCAAGGCCCGCTATGATGTATTGAACGGCCACGGGATCATCCAAACGGGCACGAATTTCTGCAAAGGGTACGTCGTCATAGGACTGCGGGTCAAACCACTTGGAAGCCAGTTCGGGAATCTCCTGCCGCAGTTGCCAGATCATCTTCACATCGAAGACAGCCACTTCATGATGCGGCTCCATTTTCCACAACCTCTCTAAGGATTTGGGATCGATTGAACGGTCGCCATGGTCGATAAGTATTGTCTTCGCCAACAATTGCTGATATTCATCACCCACGTTCCGCTCGGCCAGCCGCAGCCAATCCGCTGCCGTCGTCCACGTATCCTTGGAGGCATCCCACATCAAGGGATCGCCGTACGCTTCCAGGGCCTTTTCGGTTTGCAGATATCCGTGGAGCAACTTGTCGGTACGTTCGTCGATCTTGGCAATTTGCTCGTCCGTCAATTCGGGCAGTTCGATGGCCGCCGGAACCGGTGAGCGCAATTCGCGTTCGGCAATTGTGGGCTTGCCGCAAGGCTCCTTCAAACACTTAATCGCTTCTTCGGCAAGCAACGGCCGCTGGCCTAGAGCAAAGCGGACGGCTTGTTCTTCGCCATGTTGTTGAATGGTTTGCGTCAGTTCTTCGCCAAGTTCGAGACTGAATTCGCGAAACTCGCGGCCGACGCCCTCAAGGTCCAAACGGTCGAGCGAATAGCCTTGTCGGGAAAGGCTTTCAAACACCGCGCTGACGACCCTGCCACGCGCGGCATTAATCCGCTCATATTCGTCGGCAAGGTGGTCGCCGGCCTTTTCAGGACCCATTTCGCGAATGAGGGCTCGTAGCTCGCCGGAACGAGGTTTCACGGTTATGCGGTCATACTCATCACTAAAGTCAATTGACATCGAACCGTCCAATAGCTCTACACTGGCCTGCGCATTCGGCAAACGTTGAGCTAACTGGAGCAAGGCCCTCCCGATTCGGCCCTTCGGCTGAGTTGCCGCCACAAAGGCTTCCGGGGAATCGAAGTTCGACTCGTCCTTCAAAGCTTTGCACAATCCCATCCAGACAAGGGCGTTATGTGGCGTCGATGGAATCTCGTCTTCCTGCTCCTCGTTGGTCCAAGCCGGTTCGACAAGCGGCTCCCCAAACTCAGACAGATGGCGTTTCGCGCGGTGGACGCTTGGCTTGTGAATATTAGAAGATGAACCGAACACTCCCTGTACGGCCGCGACAAGATTCGATTCTTGTGTCAATACCTTCGTCAGACCGGCTCCAACGTACAACACAGAAAACCCGCCGGATTCATCCATTGCCTCCCAATCGCCATTCGGTTTGCGGTTGACGGAAATCTTCTGCTTAGCGAGATAGCGACGCACGGCGTCAACCACCCTCAAACGGCGGTCATCGAGTTTCTGGAACTTGGCAACCAGGTCGCCGTCCGCCTGCGAATCCCGATTGAGGAAATGCCACCGTTCGTCCGGTAGTGCCCAGAACACATCGAATCCGTCACTAAATCGCACGCCGACTCCGCCGACAGCTTCGTAGACCGTCAGTCCGCGTTCTTTAGCGAAGCTTCGCAAATCGTTAACCGCGTCCATATTCAAGTCTCCAGAATCCGAAAATGCACTATCGATAGTCTAATATAGCAAATGAGTGCAGCCTTCCGAAGGTCCCACCGTGACATATTGCACCTCTCGGTTTAATGCCAACGCTACCGCGGCAAAACTTCGAGCTTCTGTCGCAACCGGCGCTTCTTTTTGCCGTTAAGCGATCTCTTCTTCAGAGTGGACGATGCGAACACCGTATCAGGCCTTAAGGTCTTGGCCTGGATGCGGTTTTCTCGTACCGATAGCGAGATTCTTGCGCCGGTCGACGGGTTGGCGGCCACGATTTCGGCGGCCAGGGCGGTGGTTACGTGGCGTTCGACGGCGCGGCGGAGGAAGCGGGCTCCGTAGCGTGGGTCGTGGCCGTTGTCGGCCAGCCAGTTGAGCACGGTATCATCGATCTCCAGCTTGTACCCGCGTTGGCGCAGCCCGGCGCGGTGTTCCAGGCGCTGAAGCTCTCCCAACGCGATGGCCCGCGTATCCTGTCGTCCCAGACAGTGGAAATGCACGATGCGGTCGAAACGGTTGAGGAACTCGACGCGGAACTCCCGTGACAATAGGCGATCAACTTCGCGGTCGATACGCTGGCGATCGGCCACATCTTTGAATCCCAAGGTATTGCCGGCGTGCACTTCGCTGCCGGCATTGGAGGTGGCGATCACTATCGTCGAGCGGCAGGAGATCGTCTGCCCTCGTCCGTTGATAAAACAGCCTTCGTCCATGAGTTGCAAGAATCGGTCGTGCACCAGGGGGTTGGCCTTTTCGAACTCGTCCAGAAGCAGGACACCACATGGCTGGCTCATGATCCGCAGTGTCAGCAGGCCCTGGATCTGGCGGGGACGATGATCATCTGGATCGCCGAAGAGCGAATAGGCCGCCTGAGGGGTCTGAAAATCGGCCATGTTGAAACGGATCAGCCGCTCGCGTTTATTGAAAAGAAATTCGGCCAAGAGCTGGGCCACATGCGTTTTGCCCACGCCCGTGGGACCGACGAAGAGAAACACACCGAACGGCCGCCGCTCATCGGTGAGGCGGGTTTTCATGGCCGCGATCATATCGACCATGGTTTCCACCGCCTGGGGTTGGCCGAGAATGCGTTGGCCGAAGCGGGCTCGTATTACGGCCAGGTCGAGATCGATGCGGGGATCGATCAACAGCCGCGGTACGCGGTGCCGCCGGCAAAAACGCTCGATAACTTGCGGTGCGCCCAGGGCAACCCCGGTCCGGTCGGAATTGATCTGTTCGAGCAACGTGAGCGCCCGGCGGGGATGACAATCTCGCACCAGGAAACGGTGCGCCAGGTGCAAGGCTTCGTCGAGCGCCTCGGGCTCGAACCGCCGTCCATGCTCCGCGGCTTGATGCTCGTTCCAACACGACAAGATCGTCGCCATGCGCCCCAAGTCGGGCTCGTCGATCCGCAAGACGGCGAAATAATGTTGCAGCTCTCGCCAGCATTCCAGCATGTTCTCCACCGGCTCTTCTTCGCCTTCGGCCAGCACCACACCGGAAGTCTGCGCGGCAACGGATAACAGTAAGGGCTCGATATCGTGGAACCAGCCGAAATGGAAGTCGCGAAAGAACGGCACGACCTTGGGACCGAGCTTTTTCAGCGCGCGGACCAGTTTCTCCATCTCGGGCCGCAATTCGCTGGGATGTTTTAGCGCGCCCACGCGGCGTCGGATGGAAATCTGCAAGATACGGCGCCCCTGCAACACGGCGGGCCCTTGGCCGGCCACCGCCCGATTGGCCAATTCGTGCACCAGAGCCGTCTTGCCCACACCAGACTCGCCGGTCAGCAAGGGGAAGCGCCCGGCGGCCAGCAGATCCTCGATCTGGGCGATCTGTTCCTCGACGGCGAACGCGCGAGGAAGTATCCCTTCGCGGGCCATGGCCGTGAGATCCATCTCGGTCCATTGCTCCACAATTTTCGCCGCATTGGTTTTTTTGTTTTTACCTTTGCCTTTAGACATCGGTGAGCCGTTTCTTGCTTGAATGATTCTTGTCGACTGCCCCTTTAATGCTTAGACACATGGCGAACGCAACTGGTTCAGGTGCAATTCGTGAGAGATGCTATTTTTAGGGAAATTGGAACATTGCATATCAAATTGAATACGCAACTCCGGAACGATCATGCAATTTAATATTCCGCCGGACAAAGTTGACGATATTCACGTCGTAAGCTGCCAATACGAAGCAGCGAAAAAGACACCTCGCGGTTTCCGCGCGACGGATTGGTAGAGAAGCGGGCTTCACTCATGCAAGAAAACGGAAAGTATTCATGTTAGTTGAGCTACTGCCGACTGCTCTTGATGGCCGAATCGAGATTCTTCTCGATCCAAGCTTCCAGTTCGTCCATGTCCAGAGGCGGAATATCCGAAATGTCGGGACGCAGACGCGTGGCGTCCTTGATATAAACGTGCGTAATATCCTCGGCCGTCTTTTCGGTATTCCAGTGCAAGAGAATCCGCACGCACTTCTGCAAAGAGCCCGGCACGTCCAGCTCATAGCTGCACAGCAGGGGAACATGAATCCAGCCTAACTGGCGGGCGGCCAGGGCCGGGAACTCGGCGTCCAGATCTTTTGTTACCGTGAAAGTCGCGCTGGCCACGTCTTCCGGGCTTATTTCGTTCAAACGGATCATTATTGCCAATAGCTGGCGAGTCGCCTTGAGAATATCTTCGCTCGTATTGCTATCGGTGGTGGTTGCTCCACGGACTCCACGGCACGCCATTTGGGGGGTTCCTTTCGGCGGTTATTACACCATCAATCCTATATATTAGCGAAAGATGCCGCAAATTACCACACGTCAATCGGCAACCACAAAAACCGATTCGATCGGTGAAAGCTGGATGGTAATTTCCGTCACGTCTTCCGCTCCTTCCTTCACTCTCGAATGCGGCAGTTTCGCGATCTGGCCCGTGTCCGGATTCCAGGTCTCCACGATTCGCCACTTGCCCCGTAATCGCACACGACCTTCAACCGACTGCTTCCGTACGTTAGCGAAAAAGAACACATCCCTACCGTCGACAACCTTATGGATATAACACAATTCCTTGCCGGGCTCGAACTCGACGTCGTACATGTTCAGTGCATCATCGAGCGCCTTGCGAAGTGTGTCGGCCGTTGGTTTGGGGAGGAACACGGCCGTGCCACCGGCGGCATTTTTTGAGGCTTTCGGTTCGCCGTTCTCCTGCTGGGAGAACATGGCGGCGACCGTCTTCTGCACATCGGCGTCATGCCCGAACTCGGCCGACTTGGCGGGCAAGGTTCCGGTAGCGATCACTTTGCCGCCCGCATCGTAGAACTGCTTGATCTTTTTCAAGCTGCTGTAGGCAATTGTTTTATGGGCGGGCATGATCATGACT
>JAFGTN010000482.1 GCA_016934075.1 Pirellulales bacterium | reverse complement strand
ATTTATCGGCATACACGGACCACACGTTATGGGGAAAGAAAACACCGTAAAGGTCACCATCATCATTCAGCCCGCAATCGCCAAAGCCGCGTGGCATGAGGCCGTAGGTGACGGGACGTTCAAAATACCGATAACGGCAATCATCACCAAAAGCTCCACCAAAGTAAAACCTTGGAAAGGTTTGCGATCTCGGATGTCTGATTCTATGTAATGAAACATCAGAATTCCTGTTTTGCGGTTTCGCCCATTACTCGGTTTTGAAAAACTGCCGGGCCTCTTCTAAGGTGAATGGGGGCGTGGCAGGTTGAAAACGGTCGGAAAGTGCATAATCGACCAGGCAATCGAGGAGATATCCCGCTTCGGGCAGGCCGGTCTTCACGCCGTCCAGTACGTATAAAGTACACAGTATCGCACGGCCTTTCTGAACACGACACTCGTTCAACAGTCCGTGCCAAGTCAACACAACACCGTGTGGCGATGGTTCCTGCGACCATGGAGCAAGGTCCAACGACCAGATGATCGGTTTGACCTTCGAACGTGCGAGCGAGTTCTTAGGCGTAAAATCAACGCTCCCGGTTATCCTACCATAAAGACGCATCAACTGGAAATCGGCGAAGTTGTCGTGAGGAAATGACGATAGAGAGTCGTGGCTTTCCACAATCTGAGCATTGCATCGTATCCATCGAGCCCAGTAGCCAAGTACTCCGGGGCTTTTCAAGAACCCTGCCCGCTGTATCGCGGCACTTTCGGCTGCCATGTCCTCATTCCAGATAACCGGAGGACGATGAACGGCGGCCCGCCCCGCGTCTTGCGTCAGGAAGATCACGCGTCCCCCGGACTTAAGATACTTCAAAACTTCAGGCGTTATTTTTCGAGCAAGGACCAAATCGGCGTTTTCAAGAGAGGATGGACCTGAGGCACCATAACGTCGATCGAGCGATGGCTCACCAGTCAGGTTGCAGATCGTGGCAACCGGCATGTCTCGTTTCTTCTCGGGAAAGACCCAGAACTTCCAGTCGTTGGATTGGCGGCAGGCATCGGCTTCCAATTCCACTTGCACCCGCAGCTCAAGCGGCTCTTTACAGTTGAAGGGCCCCAGCGTAATCGAGCCGAGTTCAGTGATCTTCCCGGAGGCGGCGTTCACTGCTTCAATCACACCTTCCTTAAGCACTTTCTCGCCCGAACATATTTTCCACAACAGCCGACCATTTTTCACCGGCTGGGGACCATAGTGCGACAAGGCAATCTGAAGCTGTTGACTTTTTCCGCTCCCTAGTACACGGCGATCGATGTCGGCGTCGACCATGAGCACCGACTCGCGGTTGAACTTGCGGAATTCCTCGAATACGAATTTCTCGGGCTGGTAGAGCATGTCTAGCATGGCCAGCGAAGAAACATCGGTCTCCACGCCGGCGGGAATGTCGTTGGTTGTTCCCCACCAGGCATAACCGTCCAGTCGCGGCATGCGCCGGGCGTTCTCGAATATCGATTTCACATACTCACGATAAAGATCGATCGAGAGTCTTCTTATTTCCTTATAACGAGACATAATGCCGTAATCTTCGAGCCGTTGGCGGTGCGGATTCAAGATAGAAGTCTGCGTCATCACGCCCGTCAAGCGTTTCTCGATTTCAAGATCGGGCAAAGGCGCGATATATGTATTGTCGAACTCGTGCCAAACATGCGGGCGGCTGCGATAGTCGGCCGCGGTACGGGTGCCCAGTTGTATCAGCCTACCGAGAGCCAGATCGCGGGGAGGAATGGTGAATGTCGTTTCGACCTCACCGTGTAGCTCGCCATTGATGAAGAGATGAATCCGTTGACCGTCGTAGGTCAGTCCAACGTGATTCCACTGACCTGTGTGAAGCGTTCCCTTGGAAGTGAGAATATTGTCGTTGTAGCGGCCTACCACGATGTGCCCGTCGCCGCGATATCCGAGTATCAAGGCACAACCGGGACTGGCAGCTCCACACGAGAAAAAATCACCAAAGACTGTATCTGGAATCGGCTTGGGTTTGCTCCAGAGCGATATGCTGAAAGATTTCTGCATCTGTGGGACAATCTCTTCGGCACGCTCTGCCAGAGAAAGGCCTTTGGCAGTGTGATCCGAGGAACCGCACGCCAGGGCGCTACCGACCTTGCCGATAGGCCCTTTCTCCTCCAATTGCCAATAGGCTATCGGATGCAAATCCATGACTTTTTGCCGATAGGCCTTTGCATCGCTTCCCGTTTCCGCAAGCTTGCGCATTGTCTTGGCGGAAATAGCTTGTCCCCAAAGCACAATCTCGTCCAGCAGTCCCTCGAATACTTCGATCGGTTTAGCAGACGAAGGATCGGCGTCGGGCACATCGGCCTTCTTCATAGCCCCATGCAGGTGGGCGGTGATGATGTCGGTGGGCCATGCATCGACACCGTCCGAAGCAATGAAGAATCGCGAGGGATCTTCCTGGCGGAAAGTTTTATACGCCGTTTGAACGTATTTTTGCTTGACCGGATCGGTATTTGCGTTCCATGCTTCATTAAAACAACTGAACGCAAACCACGAGGGATGGTGTCTGAACTCGCGAATCATCTTGGGAACCTGTCGCGCAAAAAGATCCCCGGTCGGTTCCGGCATCGGATTCGGGCCCAAAAACCATTCGCCTTCGGTTTGCATTAAAATGCCTACCTCATCAGCCGCTTCAAACAACTCCCTAAGCGGTGTATGGGCAAGTAAGCGTATATAGTTGTATCCGTAGCGTTTGAGCAGTCGCAGACGCTTGGCATAAACTGTTTTATCAGGTACGGGCACGCCGGTGATCGGTTCGAGGCTGTCGTAACCCACGCCGCGCAAGAAGTACGGCTTGCCGTTGAGCAGAAAGTTGCCCTCCGGCGTAGCGATCAGTTCACGAAAACCGGTTCGAAATGTTCGTCGATCGAGAGTTTCCTTTCCGCGGGAGAGAGTGACGTCAACGACATACAGGAAGGGATCTTCCGGAGACCAGGAGTGAAGTTCCGGCAAGGAAATGGTCACGTTGGCCTTATTGCTTTGTGTAGCCTCTGCAGAAAAAGTCATAGCAACATGCGCAGCAGCTTCCGGCCCCGGCCCTTTAGCGGGTTTGATCCGTATAGCGACGTTTCCCTCCCAATTCCTGCCGGTCTCTTGCCTCGTGAGATGAAGGCACGCGTGGACGGTTCTGTTCGCCAAATTCGGCTCCACAACCACCTCGTCGATCCTGGGATCGGACCGGGATTCGAGAATCACGTGGCTGTTGATGCCGCCCGCATGGACCAGAAATTGCATCATTCCAACATAGGATCCCAGGTAGAGTGCCGGGTCACTCGCCCAGGTCATCGAATTCTTGGTCGCGGCCCCCTTGGGCGGTGCCCACGGCCCATCAGAATTGACCCGGCAAGCGAGAATATTCTTTTTGCCCAGAGCAATCTGGTCGGTCACGTCGAATTCATACGGAGTGATGAATGTCTCCACGCGGCCGACTTTCTGCCCATTCAGAAAGATATCGCCGTGATTGCAGATACCTTCGAAGCGGAGCCAGACACGTGTGCCAGACCATTGTTTCGGCGCAGTAAACATTCTACGGAACCAGGCTACGCCCTGGTAGTTATGGCGGGCGATCCCTCCCGGCTCGCCGAATCCATGTGCTTGCCAGATTCCCGGTACCGGAATCTTATGCGGATAATCTGTATTCTCCGACCACCATTTCTGCGTCTCGCCTAGCTTTTCAGGATCTAAACGGAAATCCCATACTCCGTTTAAGAGCATCCTTGGCCGCTCGCCGACGGAGGCAGAAGTGGAAGCTTGTTCGCCGCTTGAAAAACTCCTCGTACCACAAGTCAAGGCAATCACTACAAGCACGCAGATTGAGCAGAGAATGCGTTTCATAACCTACATTATACTCCTCAGTCATGCTTCTTTACGCGTCGATAGGTGATAACGGCCGAGTCGGGCCGGGTTTCGAAGTCGATTCGCACGCCCTTTTCCAGAAGCTCTCGACCGCTTATTGTCTGCGACTTTTCCGTGTCCAGGTCGGTGAGGATATATTGCGCATCCGGGATCAGACCTTGTAGCGCGAAGCGGGCGGCTTCGTAGGGACTTTTGGCACGGCGAAACGCCTGCACCATGCCTTCACCCGATTCGGGGCAATCGAACTGCCAGGCGATCCAAGCATCGTCCTGAAGGCTATAGGGCGTGAGTGGGTAGTAGTCGCCGAAGTAGTACGGGGCGAACTTGCGCCACTGTCCCATCACACGCCGCAGCATGGCATGATCCAGATCATTGCGCCGGATATCCCAGCATGCGGTGGGAGCAGGACACAGGGCACTGCGGATCGTATATTGATCGGCTTCCCGGATGGTAGTGCCATGGAACGGTATCCACGACGCGATGCCGTACGTCTGGCCCTGATCGGAAACGGGGTTCAGCACCCAGTCGCTTCGCAGAAGCGGAACGGCACGGCGGAGCGTTTCCAGGTCGTTGCGGCGACCGCCACTCGCGCACGAGTCGATGAGCATCTTGGGATGACGCCGGCGTAGCTCATCCCAGAAGGCGAGATAACCTTCCACGTAACGGATCTCGGTGATGCCCTGCCGGCCCTTCGTGTCGTTGCCGCGCCAGCAACCAAGTGGATCCATGTTGAAGTCCTGACGATATAGGTCGACCCCCTGCTCCGTGATGATTTTGTCGACTCGTTCTATAAGCCACGTTCGCACATCGGGATTGCCAAGGTTCAGCAACCTGTTTCCATTGCCGGAACCCAACAGCCATTGTGGTCGTTTTTCGTAAAGCCACGTCCCGGGCGCGACACGTTCCGGCTCGAACCAGAGAATGAAGCCAATGTCTTTAGCATGAGCGTGATCGGCGGCGGGCCGCAGCCCATGGGGATAACGCATCCGGTCGACTTCCCACGTACCCGTGTTCGTCCAAAGGTTCCGGCATGGATACCAGCCGGCATCGAGCCACCAGTAGTCCGGCTTGAGGCCCTCGGCCAGATAGCGGTCGATGATCTGCTTGAAGTCCTCGATAGAGTGTTTCATCATGTCCGTGCAGGCCCAGGCACTGGCCATGGGGAAGATCGGCGGAGGCAGTTTGCCGCCGGACCGTGGCAGATTGTGCGCCAGCATCCATCGCCGCCAGATGTTCTGTGATCGGACGCGATCGCCCTTCCAGAATTGAAGCACTATCATCGGTGTGCGGACTTCTTCGCCCGGATGTAGTGTGAAGTGCGTCAGTTCCTGTCCGGCGCGGAGGTGCAACCCGGTGCTCTCATCACGCAGGAATTCGGCTGCCCATTGTCCCGACCAACCGACCACGATGATCCGGCCTTCGCTACCGTCCTCGAGATTAAAATAGGGAAGTACCGAATCGGTGGGGCGCCCACCGGGTGGCGCGAACCGTTGCTTGATGCCGGGCTTCAGTGGAGTTTTCCACGGACGATAATCCTCCGGCGTGCATGGGCTGCCCGTGTGATGGTGGAGGATGAAATTGGCATCCCTATTCCGCTCGAGGCACTCATCCAACGCTTGGATTCCGGCCAGAATAGGCGTGTCCTGGCCACCCGAATTCTTGAAATATAGTGTCCATTCAACGGTGGGAAAATCATGGTACTCTATCGCGGCGCAACGGACGACAAGGCCTGTCTTCGGATCGGTGTAGGTTAACGTGTGTTCGCTACGATTTTCGTCAAGCTGGCGGCGCCTGCGATCCAACTTCCATGTTTTCAGTAATTCGCTCGACGGCTTACCGCCATAGTTGAAGGAAAATGGTGGTACAACAGTGTAGGGCGCTTTGTGCTGCTCGTGGAGAGGCAAATCCCCAAGCCATATGCTTTTGCCGTCGGCTAGGACCACTTTGGCATTGGCCCAATCCGCCTGATCGCAGCTAATGCCATCTCCCGCGTTGCTTATCTCCAAGACACACTGCTGAGCTTCTCCCAGGTCGATCTTAACAGGTATGCCTTCCATGCCTTCACGCATGATTGGTGATTTAAAAAGCACCTTGTCAGAAACCGTTACTGAGAAAATAACCGTACCGTTTCCGGGCTTGGTCTGTTCATTCGAGTCCACACCCACCACCGCAGTGAGCGTCTTCCCAGGGCCCGGCAGTCGCACCACTAATTTGCTCGAGGCGTGGCAGTAGAGGCCGCGAGTGTAGGTCGTGCCCGCAATATTCATCGGCTTGCCGTGACGGGCGTTTTTTTGAACAGGGTGGTGATTTGCTACAACGGTTACACCGGGGCCCTTGGGACGCTGCGGACCGACGCCCTCCAACTTGGCCGCAATCCAACGTCGGGCTTCAGCCATTTCATCAGGATGGACAGAAGTGGCTTGGGTCGTTGATGCCAATATCAGAATGATCTTGGCCATTAGTGATACAGATATGAAGTCTCTCATACGTGTCGTTTCTGTACTCATTATGTTTTGCTCACTCTCAATCCGGCGAGGACTCGTTGCTACTTGGGGCCGAGTCAATCTCTTCCATCACTTTCCGAATGTACGCTTCCGGAGCATGCCAGGCCAGGCGTTTCTCGGACAACTGCTGCCGACTGAACCACTCGAAACGGGTCAGGGCACATGTCCGGGCAAGACGCATATGGTTGGCAACGGCGCGATGGGCCATCTTGCGGTCGTGTCGCCGCAGTGTCTCGTAGATTTCCTGATGTGCTTGATATGCCTCCATAGCGAATGCGGCGCGGTTCCGCAGTGAAACAGGCTCCCACGCGAAATAGCCTATGCTCTGTCCCATCGCGTTGACGTCTTCCACGACCTTCGTGAGCGTGGGGTTTTTCGCCGCGGAGAGCATCGTCTTGTGGAAAGCCAGATCGATAGGTGTCCAGCGGCGATAAGCATCGAGGAATTCCTCAACTTGCCTGCTTCGGCCCATCTGTTCGGCCACGTCTTTGAGTTGCCCTGCCAATTTACGAAGCTGTTTCAGCTCCGCCTCGGTAATTCGCCCCGCCGCCTCGACACCTGCCTCACATTCCAAAGCTTTACGGACGCTAAACGAGTCGAGCAATTCCTGGCGACTCGGCTCTCTCACAAAAGCTCCCCGGTGCGGTTCGTGGATAACCAGCCCTTCGCTGTGCAAGCGGGAGAGAGCCTCGCGAATCGGATTAAGGCTGATACCAATCTCGGTAGCTAGTTTCGCTGGAGATAGGCGATCACCGGGCGCCAATGCGCCCTTAGCAAGTTTAGCACGGATGAAATCGTATGCTCGTTCGCTGAGAGTGGTGGCCATGGCAGGTCCAGTCGTGGGTTCTAGGGTGTAATAAATAATGGATTGTAATAAGCAAAGAATGTATTATCTGTTGTTAATAGTGGATTGTATTGAGCGACTGCAACCGCTGCAATCCCACAATGCGGGGGGCTACATTTATCATCTCGTAGGGGGGAAGGCCTAGGAGAGTCAGGCAGGCAGTGAGGAAGGAGACAGTGTTATATTTTGCAATATAGGCAACTTCTATTCGCTGAGGCGATCTTCCATTTCGCGCAGTAGCACACCGGCCCATTCTGTTGCCTGGATCCACGAGCATAGCGTCATATCATCGATTGTCGCCCGCTTGTATGGCCCCTTGTCAGCATCCTTCGTATTTTCCAGTTTGATTGCGACATGTTCCATGTAGCGCATGGCCAGAGGTTGCCAAGGGTCTTTTTCGCCGGTCATTTCCGCAATTCGCATCAGGCACGCCGCGGCCATGAACCGGCACCAAGTAAATTTGGAAAACTTGAGACTGCCACGGGCACGACGGTCGTCGAGATCGATCGTGACTTCGGGTGCCTCGCGATCCAGTCTGCTCATGCAAAGCCACCAACGCGCGGCACGACGCAGCGTCTCCTTGGAGCCGGGCAGGTTGCTGAAGGCCGGCGAGTCGCAAGTCACGAGGAAATGATACGAGCCCATCCCCTGGTCCGGCAGGTTGTGCTCGCTGAATGCCTGACCGCGACCGATTTTCGCGAAAACATAAGGCCAGCAACCGATCGCCTCCTGCCCTTCGACGAAATGCTGCATGCCGCGAGTGGCAGATTCGATCCACTGCGGGGGTGGATTTTTGCCGTATTTTTTTAGGGCGTAATATGCTCGCACGAGGATTTCCGCGCCCAAGGCATTCGAGTTCTGACAGTCGTGCGTGGCGCCGAGGTGGTGTGCGAAACTGCCGGGGCTGAACTCGTTATTCTGCGCCCATATCGCGGCCGCTTCCAGGCGCTTGAGATCTTCGGCCGAAGGTTCCAATCCGAGTTCGAAGGTTTTCACCAAGAGATTCACGATGATCCCGGTTTCTACTCCGACAGCGTTGGGCAGCTTGCCATCCGTACCGAGGCGTTGCATTCCGGCACCCCACGCGCCGTGTATCATGTGCGCGAAGCAGCCATATCGCTGTTTGTCTCCGGGATCGTTGATATGCTGGCCCTTGAAAGCGTAATTTCGAGCCAGCAAGGCTCGCCGCTTATAGTCATCGTCGCCGCTGTCGCGCCATGCATACGTGAAGCAAACGGCCGCCGCCATGGCATCCCGGAAACAGTACTTGTCCTCCTCGGAGTAAATCGCGCCGTAGTGGATATCTTTGGGATCAAGCACCTGACGACGTTTGCACCAGTCGACTATGCGGTTAAACATGGCTCGTAGTTGCTTCTTGCCGAACCCTTTTTTTTGCAGCACGCGATAGAATTCATCCCAGTTGTCCTTCTGAAGTATCTCACGTTCCCCGGCGCGAATATTGCGCCGATATGACTTGAACTTCCGCGCGGAACGTTTCGCTTCGTCGAAAGTCTTGCCGCCCGGATAGATAACAACCGATTCCAAGGGGTTTTCGCCACCAGGTTCGGCTGCCTTGACATAGAAACTCAACATTCGGTTGTGAATGTCGACGTCGAGCAACTCGGCCCGCCGCCATCTTACCGGAAAGTCTTGAAAATTAACGCCATCAAAACTCACGGCCAATGTCTTCGTCTCGGCTCTCGGGACCAGGGCAACCGCGTATGTTCCCGGCAGCAGATGAAGTCCATTGGCCTCGAAGCTGTAGATGTCATGTTCTTTCGGCTTCTCGAAAGATAAACCGTGGTAAAACCATGGCAGTTTAGCGGTGAAATCCGCGGCATCAAACCGCAGCATAGTGACAGGTTCGAGATCCTTTGGCGCGTCCGCCGAAGATTGCCCGCCAAACACGGCCAGAAGAATTATTAACGCGGGAAATGTCGCAATTACCATTTTTTCTGGTTTCATGATGCCTTCTGCTTCTATTGAGGGATTGTTTAATGAACGCGCTCTGGGACAACTGGCCCCTTAGGGGCGTCCATCCTGGCTGCACAGGGCAGTCTGGAAGCCCGCACCACAAACTAAGGATCCGTCACAATACGAACCACTGGAGGATCGGCGTAGTCATGCCACAACCGCTCGACGACGGGCGGCTCGACTTTGCCGTCATGCACGTATAAGCGGTAACGTGATACAAAGGGTTTACCCTGCTCGATGTCGAACGAGCCCAGAACCGAGGGCGCGAAGCAAAAATAGGGCATGTATGGATGGAGACGAACTGGCTGCGGAAAGCGGAAGTTTTGCGGATGATCCATAATCGTCACGCCCGACGTTTGCCCGTCGAGTAGTCCATGAATATCGACCCAGCGGGGGCGAGTATGATTGCCGTCTTTCTTATTCTTGCCTTGGCTGGTGAGGAAATCGTGATCCCGTCCGCGATGCTTGCTCCACGCCGCCGCACCGCGGATGGCGAAACCACCGTAATGACATTTTTCCACGGTGAGCGGACTGCTACCGTGAGTGTTTTGTGTTGATACAAGATCGAAGAGGAACGAATCTGAGGTGTTGAAGACTCGAACATACCACGTCTCGTCGAGCATGGGCTTCGGCCCCCCTGGCAACTTCAAACCCACGTGCCGCAAGCGCGCGGTGAAGAATCCGAATACAGGGCCTCCGCCGGATGCCTCGAATTTGACGTGTTCGACCCGTCCCTCACCCGCCATCTGATTCCAACAGTCGGCTCCATGGCCTTCGAACGTCGATTTCCTCCAGGCGAACATCACGCCGTGCTGGTGAGCGTGGTCCGGATTGAAATCATCGGTCACGATCTTGCCGGAGGGGCTGAACAGAGGATGAATATAACCGCTACGGGCATAGTAGGGCGTTTTAGGATCCGGCGATGGAACCACCGCGTGGTTGTAGCGCAAAACAGGTTTGGAGCCAACCTTAACAATCAAATGCTTGCCGTCGTTCTCGACAGTCACTCCCTTGCCCGTATCGGAGCGGGCCGTCGCGCTACTCAGACGGTATCGCCGCAGTTGTCCAGCCTCTAGCGGATCGGCGATAATCCACGCAACTCGGCGAGTTTCGCCGGAACGATCAACCTGGACGGGCACGGATTGGGATGTATCGAGCCTGGTGAGCATGAAATGTTTATGTTTCTGCAAT
>JAFGTN010000481.1 GCA_016934075.1 Pirellulales bacterium | reverse complement strand
GTATATTTGGTAACTCGCCGCTCCACATCGTCGGGATCGATTTGATACGACTCGACATCGAGGTCGGCCAGCACGGGCAGTGCCCTGGCGGCCAATATGGAAGCGACCGTGCCGGGGTCGGTATAGGGCGAGGTGATAACCTCGTCCCCGGGGCCGATGCCCAATGCTTCGACCGAGGTGTGCAACGACTGAGTGCCCGAGCCGGTGCATACGCATAGCTTGGCGCCTTCCATTTTGGCAAACTTTTTTTCGAACGTGGGAACGGTGCCGTGGCTGGATTGAATGCGGCACCAGATCCCGCTCTTGGTGGTCTTGACGACCGAGTCCACCACGGCATCGTCGATATGCGGCCAGCGGGGCCAACCTTTTTTTGTTCTGATGGGATCGCCGCCTAGTATCGCCAGTTTGCCGGTCTTTGCCGACTTGGCGTGGGCGCGAGACGAAGCGCTCGAAGTTGTCATGGCAGCAACGGCGCCAGCCGAAGCAGCCAAGAATTTACGTCTTCCCAAAAGATCTTTAACCATTTTTACGTCCCTTTCATATCAGAGAGTGATTTTTGTAGGGCCGTCGGTAATCGTAAATCCGCATATTGTGTTACGATTATAGGCTGCCATTTCACATTTGTGCAAAGTCTTGCATGACTTGAGAATTGAGCCGATTTCATCTTAGCACCACGCCCCAACTGTGTCTATCACATCATGAATTATCAGTAGTGCTTGGTGACAAGTAAATAAAAAAGTCCGACATCGTCTATTCGTGGATGCCGACGTGACCATGCAACATTGCAGAATAGCAATGCTGCAATTCACGGAATTGCAATGTGCAATACCGACCTCCCTGCCGCAGGATAAATTGATACGGCGCAAGTCCCTGATTAACAAGCAGTTGCGGATATTTTATCGGCAAATCAGTTGTTGGCATACTTTTTGCCTATATGAATTTCAGCAAAGAGGTTTGTTGCCATGAAGCTTGCCATACCCACTTTCAATACGCGTGTTTCACCGCGGTTTGACTGCGCCCAGTCGATCCTGTTGGTTACAGTCGATGACGGCAAGGAATCCAAACGCCAGGCAATTACATTTAACAATTGGGCACCTCATGAGCGAATCAACAGGCTGCTCGAACTAGGTGTGGATAAGGTTCTTTGCGGTGGTATCGACCGTTGGTCGGTTGCTTCGTTACAGTCCGCGGGCGTCACTATCTATGGTTGGGTAACTGGCGAGGTAGAAGACGCTATTGAGGACTTTCTCCAGGGAAACTTGGATGCCGAGACTGCTGTTTCAAGTTGTCGCTGCCGGCGTTTTCCTGGTGATGATAATGCTGGAGCAAAGCCACCCGGTCCCGGTCAAGGTATGAGAGGTCGTCGTGGACGCGGTGGCCGTCGCCGTCGCGGCTCCGGCGGACAACAAGACAGTTGAGAATGGTAGAAAGTCACAAAATACATTCAAGATCGTATGTCAACACCCTGTCGCTGTTTTTTATGGTAGGGCCGTAATTGCGGCAGAGTGAAGACGGCGGCGGTTGGGGATTCCATAATTGCTAGTCGTGTAGCGTGGAACCCCGCCGTCGCTTGATTTTGCCAATAATCCGATGCGACCAGTTCATATTTTACGGGTATCCGTACTTTTAGGAGAATAATCATGAAGATAGTTGTAACATCACAAGGTCCGGATTTGAACAGTCAGGTCGATCCACGCTTTGGACGAGCTAAGAACTTTATTGTAGTGGATACGGAAACCGAAGAATTCACCGTACACGACAATACTCAAAACCTGAATGCCGCGCAAGGCGCCGGCATCCAGGCCGGGAGAACTGTCGCCGACCTGGGCGTCGAGGCGGTTGTTACCGGCAACGTGGGACCCAAAGCTTTTGCCGCCCTGCAGGCTGCCGGTATTAAGATCTTCCTCGGAGCATCCGGAACCGTGAAAGAAGCCGTGAAAAAATTTAAAGCAGGTGAACTACAAGACGCCTCCAAGGCGAATGTTGAAGGACACTGGATGTAAAAAATTACTTCCCATTATTGCATTTAGGAGATTTATCATGCCACAAGGTGACGGAACCGGACCACAGGGCGAAGGTCCAGGCACGGGCAGAGGCTTGGGACGCTGTGGTGCGGGCAAAGGAAAAGGTCGCGGCCGGGGTTCCGGTCGAGGCCAAGGAAGAGGGCAAGGAAAGGGGCAAGGAAAAACAGAAAATCGTGGTCAAGGGCAAGACCGCAAAAACAACCAATAAATCTATTACAACCAGTTTCATAACTGCATGTGGATGAAATAAAACTCGAAAAGAGAGACCTAGTGGAGTTATGAAATAACATTCAGAAAAAGGAGACTTATTATGCCAGGTGGAGATAGAACAGGCCCTATGGGAATGGGACCGATGACGGGACGTGCGGCAGGTTACTGCGCGGGTTTCCCGACTCCAGGATTCATGAACGCACCCGGTGGACGTGGATTGGGTGGTGGTCGAGGCGGCCGAGGTGGTAGAGGATGGCGGAATCGGTTCTACGCTACCGGTTTGACCGGGTGGCAACGAGCCGCAGCAAATCAGGTACCCCCTCAAGTAAACCAACCACAAACCGGTTCGTTTGAAGAACAAGCTGCATCGCCTTCCCTTAACCAGGAGCAAGAAGTAGAACTGCTCAAACAGCAAGCGGAGCAACTCAGTTATTCGCTTGAACAGATCAAGCAACGTTTGGGTGAACTGGAAACGCCAACGTAATAACTAGTACGTATCTCGATTGGTTTCTTTGCCTGAAATAGTGCCCACACAATTAGGATTATTATGCAGATTGCCATTGCCAGTGGTAAGGGCGGAACGGGCAAAACCACCGTCGCCACGAATTTAGCGTGGGTCGCGTCCCTTAATGGGCAGCGCGTCGCGTACTTGGATTGCGATGTGGAAGAGCCCAATGGTCACATCTTTCTGAAACCCGAGATCGATGATCGAAGACCGGTAGGGAAACTGGTCCCTCGGGTGGATGTCGAGCGGTGTACGCTCTGCGGCCAGTGCGATGCCATTTGCCGCTTTAGCGCGATTGTCCGCATCGGTGATAAAGTGCTGGTCTATCCCGAACTATGCCATGCCTGTGGCGGTTGCGCTTTGGCGTGTCCCGTGGATGCGATCTCCGAAACCTCTATCGAAATTGGCGTATTGGAAACCGGTCGAGCCGGAGCCGTCGAGTTCGCGCAAGGATTGCTGAAAATCGGCCAGCCGATGAGTCCACCGGTGATAAGAAGTGTCAAAGCAACGGATTCTCAAGCCGATATTACAATCGTCGATGCGCCGCCGGGCACCTCATGCCCGGTTATCGAGGCCGTGCGAGATGCCGATTTCATCGTTCTTGTGACCGAACCGACACCTTTTGGCTTGCATGATTTGAAACTTGCCGTGGATATGGTTCGCGTGCTGAAAATTCCATTCGGAGTCGTAATCAACCGGGCTATGCCTAACGGAACGGACATTCGTTCCTTCTGCAAAAGCCGGCGGATTAAGATTCTCAAGGAGATCCCCGACGACCGCGATCTGGCCGAAGCCTACTCGCGCGGCGCGGTGGCTGCACAAGCCCTGGGTGGATACAAAGAGATATTTGCCGATCTGTTGGAATCGATTCTTAAGGCAGAAGGTATTTCCAAATGAAAGAACTTGTGGTAATTAGCGGCAAAGGTGGAACGGGTAAGACATCCATTGTCGCTTCATTCGCCGCCTTGGCACAAAAAGCTGTTCTGGCCGATTGTGATGTTGACGCTGCCGATTTACATCTGGTGCTTGCGCCAAACATCTTGCAGCGCAGTCAGTTCTCTGGCGGTTCGCAAGCAAGAATCATGGCGGGGCACTGTACTGCCTGCGGAAAGTGTGAAGAGGTCTGCCGCTTCAATGCCATCTACTACGACGGATCGGGCAACGGCCGCGTGGAGAAAACCTTTCGCGTAGACCCAATCGCCTGCGAGGGGTGCGGTGTGTGTGCATGGTTCTGTCATGAAAAGGCTATCGATTTTTCTCCGGCTATCAACGGCGAATGGTTCGTTTCCGACACGCGCTACGGCCCCATGGTTCATGCCAGGCTGGGTGTTGCCGAGGAGAATTCAGGGAAACTCGTCAGTCTCGTCCGCATGGAAGCCAAAAAGATCGCCGTAAAGCGGAAACGAGAACTGCTAATTATCGACGGGTCGCCCGGCATCGGATGCCCGGTCATCGCTTCGATTACCGGTGCGGATATGGTGCTGGTAGTGACCGAACCAACACTCAGCGGTCTGCATGATCTGAACCGCGTGGCTCAACTGACCATGCATTTCGGCATCCAGACGCTCGTATGCGTTAACAAATGGGACCTGAACACCGAGTTGACGGCGAAGATCGAAAACGAAGCCCGCTTGGCCGGCGTGCAAGCAGTTGGCAGAATCCGTTACGACCGGGCAGTGACGGATGCTCAAATCAAGGGGCAGGCCATGGTTGAATATACCACAAGCGGTGCGGCGGAGGATCTCAATGAGCTTTGGTCGCGGGTTTCTGATAAACTCGGCGAACTAAACCCGCTTACTATACTGTAACACTAACAATAAAAGAATTGGGCGGTTTGCCCGAAGAATCAGAGCACTGCGCCTTGCTCGCCCTAAACACACTTAACGCGGCTATTGAGAATTCAAACATGCTTAAAAACAATAAGTCCTCGGATTGTAACCACTGCGAGTCGACAACTTGCTCGTCGAAGGAGCGTCGTCCTAACGAATCGGAGGAACAGTTCGCTCAACGTCAGGCCCTGGACCGCAATATGTGTCAGATCGATAATAAGCTGCTGGTACTCTCCGGCAAGGGGGGCGTGGGCAAGAGTACGGTTGCCGCCAACCTGGCAATAGCATTGTCCCAGGCAGGCAAACGCGTCGGGCTTCTGGACATCGATATTCATGGACCGAGCATTCCACGATTGACTGGTGTGAAAACGGGACAAATTCAGATGGTCGGAGAAGAACTTCTCCCGGTTAAAGTCAACGACAACCTGTCGGTTATGTCGATCGGATTCATGCTTCCCAACGATAATGCACCGGTTATCTGGCGAGGGCCGCGAAAACACGGCGTCATCCAACAGTTTCTCTCAAACGTGATCTGGGGCCCGCTCGACTACCTTGTGGTGGATGCTCCACCCGGCACGGGAGACGAACCGATGTCGATTGCCCAACTTGTCGGTTCAGAAGCCGGAGCGATCATTGTTACGACTCCCCAGGAGTTGGCAATCTCCGATGTCCGTCGCTGCGTCACTTTCTGTGAGCAGGTCTCGTTGTCCATTGTGGGCATACTTGAAAATATGAGTGGGCTATTATGTCCTAAGTGCGGGGAAAAAATCGACTTATTCAAACGTGGCGGCGGCATGGCATTGGCGCTTGAGATGGGTGTCCCGTTTCTGGGACAGATCCCTATCGATCCCGAGGTTGTCATGACTGGTGACGCCGGAACACCACTTTTGCGAGACGGTCCACAATCGGCGGCCGCCAAAGCGTTTACCAAGGTTGTGGATACAATCATCTCCGGCAACAAGGTGTCGGGAAAGCCATAGTTTAATGAATCCTGAAACTGCATTTTGTTCTCCAGTCGACATCGGTCAGAAGAGACATCCAAATTGTGTCGTGTGTGGATTTGGGAACGAAAACGGAATGCGACTGGAATTTGACGTATTGGAAGACGGCAGCGTATATGCATATTTCGGCTGTGCCGAGAAGTATGAAGGTTTTCCGGGCGTGTTACACGGAGGAATAATCTCTTCGCTGCTGGATGGCGCAATGACCAACTGTCTGTTCGCACATGGGCACACTAGTGTCACGGGCGAACTGAAAGTACGTTTTCGCTCCCCGGTGGCCACTGGCCAAATGTCGCGTATACGTGCGTGGATTGACATGTCATCGCCTCCTTACCACATACTGAAAGCAGAGTTGATTCAGGATCAACAAGTCAAGGCGCTGGCTACAGGGAAGTTTATCGATCAACCGGCCTCGGAATATGAATGAAGATCAGGACATTAAGATGAGCAAGTACATCTTTGGCCCGGTACCTTCCCGTCGTCTGGGACGATCTCTAGGAGTAGACCTGGTTCCCATGAAAACGTGCAGTTACGACTGCATCTACTGCCAACTAGGCAAAACTACCTGTAAAACCACGGAACGAAAAGAGTGGGTGCCGCTGGAAGATGTTCTGGCGGAACTCGAAGGAAAGCTGCATAGTGAACCGGACTATATCACCCTTAGCGGGTCCGGCGAGCCAACTCTATACTCGCGATGCGATGAACTCATCGACCGCATCAAAGCGACTACGGATGTGCCGGTAGCGGTTCTGACCAACGGGTCACTGCTGTGGCAGGACGAAGTGCGACGGCAGCTGATGAATGCCGACCTTGTCATTCCTTCGCTTGATGCCGGAGACGAAGCGATGTACCGGCTTGTGAACCGTCCGCATGAAGATTTATCTTTCGAAAAGATGCTGTCTGGGTTGATTGAATTCCGCCGCGAATTTCGGGGTCAATATTGGCTCGAGTTGCTCATGGTCGGTGCCTTCACGGTAATCAAAGACGCCGTTGACAAGTTAGTCGAATGTGTTGATATAATCGCGCCGGATCGCGTTCAACTCAACACAGTAACTCGTCCGCCGGCCGAGAACTTTGCCATTGGCATTTCACAAAATCAACTAAATAAACTGGCAGGCATGTTCAACCCACCCGCACAGGTAATTGCCGATTTTCAAGGCACGCATGAACAGCTTGAATTCGCCGCCGGTCGAGAAGACGTCTTGAATCTCCTACGAAGACGTCCATGCTCGACGGAGGATATCGCAGATGGGCTTGGAATGCATCGCAACGAGGTCGTCAAGCATATTGAATATCTAAGCCAACAAGGGCAATTGCTACAGACCCAAACCGCGGGACGACTATATTACCGTGCCGAAGAATGATTCCTTTTGAACGATCCGAGCCGGCACAATAGGCAAACATAATCGAGGAAAACATGATAAACGATTTGCGAATCACAGTATTGGTTGAAAACACTGCACGAGGAATAAATGTGCTCAGCGAACACGGCTTGGCTTTTTGGATCGAAGCCGATGGATGTCACATTTTATTTGATACGGGACAAGGGGGCGTGCTTTGCCACAACGCTCAATGCCTGGGCATACCTCTACATACCGCCGAGATGGTTGCCATCAGTCACGGTCACTTCGATCATACGGGCGGTCTTAGCGACGCACTGGTTGGTGTCAACAGAACCACCGCCGCTGGAGCCGATCTTTTCTTGCATCCCGACGCATTGAATAAAAAATATGCCAAAGAAAAGATGCCTCCCCACCGCGAAATCGGCATTCCCCGCCTTGATGAGAATGATTTGCGCAAGCGCGCAAGAAAGTTGGTGTTCAGTACAGAACCGACGCAATTAATGAAAGGTGTCTATCTGACGGGGCGGGTTCCTCGCCGCAATGACTACGAAGATACCGGCGGGCCTTTCTATCTGGATCAAGAATGCACTGAGCCCGACCCACTATTGGATGATCAGGCTTTGTACATCGAAACACCGGTCGGGACCGTGGTGGTTCTCGGCTGTGCCCATTCGGGCGTTGTCAACACTTTGGATTACATAACCGATTTGACGGGCCGGGATCATATCCACGCGGTTATGGGAGGCATGCATCTGGGGCGCGCAACGTCACAGCGACTTTTGGCGACGAGCGAGGTAATACGAAGATACGGTATCAAGAAGATTGGTACCGCGCATTGCACCGGCGCGAAAGCCACGAGTTACCTTTGGTCCCAATTCCCCGACGAATGCTTCGAATGCTGCGTTGGAGCTACATTCAGAATCAATCAGTAAATAATTCCCGGACACCCTGAATTAATTGTATTTTTACTCCCACATATTTTCGTAAAGACACGGATTTGGTACGACACTTGCATGTGTACTATGGACAGCTACGGCCCTGCCCAACGGATCGAACGTCACACAGTAAAAAGCCCTGCTTGACGCGGTCTGTTGTTTTACCGGCCTCCTTTCCATGGTCACATCGGACGTTTTTTGTCAAAACACTTGACGGACGATAGAACGGCGCTGCAATAATGTGCCGGCATGCCTGGAAAGAGGTGTGCATTCTTTGCAGGGCACTACATTTCCCGATTAAAATATGGGAGGAGATGAACCATGAAACGCTTTGTATTTTTACTGATGACTGGTCCACTGTTGTGTGGATTGTTCACGACCACCGGTCTCGCTCAAAAAGGTGTGGGAGATCCCGAAGGTGTGGCGAGGCAAGCCGACAAGCCGGAAAAAGTATCACTTTCGGGGGAGGTACTGAAGATCGAAGTCGGCCCTTGTGAAAACTCGACCGGACGGGCCAGTATCGGAGCCCACTTCTTGCTGAAAACACCCAAAGGAGAAGAACTCAATATCCACCTGGGTCCCGCAAATGTCGTTGACTATATTGTTAAGCGATTGTCTGCCGGAAAAAAAGTTACCGTTAATGCCTTCCGCACCGCAAAAATGAAAAAAAACCACTTTGTGGCACAGTCGCTTACACTCGATGAAACCACGCTCCGACTTCGCGATGAAATGTTTCGCCCCATGTGGGCCGGCGGAAGTGTAAATTGGAGCGATCAAGACGATCGGCAATACGGCCCCAGTATGAGTCAAGATTATCCTGGAAGGGATTGGTATGGCTATGGTCCTAGACGTGGACGTGGATGGAGCCGCAATTGGGGTAGTGGTTATGGACCTGGTTATGGACCTGGTTATGGACGCGGTTATGGACGTGGATGGGGCAATGGTTATGGGCGCGGTTATAGAAGTGGCTATGGACGAGGCTGGTACTGGCGTTAAGTTATCTGGCATGGTATTGCTGCACTGGAACCGAAGTTTATAATGGCTGTGGAGGAGATCCAGTGTCATACTTTACCATGCTGTCAAAAGCTCAACGATGTTGGCTGATTGGAACGTTGTTAATTGCGGTCTTGATCATTGCCTTAGGTTGGATCATGGAACCCGGCCGCGAGGATGCTACTATCTTTTCACCGACGGTGGACATGAGCATCCGGGATATCGCGCCGGAACTGGACGTCACGGGCAAGGCCCTGGCACGCGAGCTAGGCTTGCCCGTGGACGTTCCTAAAAAAAAATCTTTGAGGAAGTTGGGCGTATCGCAAGCTGACCTGGATCACGCGTCCGCGCACCTTCTTTCCCATCGGCCGACCAAGTTGAAATACTACATTTTTACAGCCATCGTGCTTTGGGGATTGGTTTTTCTTGTACGCCTGGGCCGTCCGGACGGGTCGCTCGTCTCG
>JAFGTN010000047.1 GCA_016934075.1 Pirellulales bacterium | reverse complement strand
GTACTTCCCTGTTGAGCTGGTCCACGTGCGGTAATTCTCAGACGCGGCAAGTGCGCGAGAGAAGAATAAAACCACGACGACCAATACTGCAACAACCGAATTGTGAAACATTCTTTTCCTCCCCCAAGCAAAAATCGAGTCGATCTGTCCAACGAAACGACTTTGGCTTAAGAAAACGAGAATATAGCCGTCGGACTTGCCGTAGGGCAAACAATTTATCGGGAGAGACAACGCCGCAGTGATCGCGGGTGGCAACCGTTTTATGACTCATCCCAATCCCCATATAAAAGATTCGTAACGTGTCACAGTATACCAATCTTGACATGGGAATAGCAAACTTTTGCACCATTTTGACCAGAATCGGGGAGACAGAGCTGGTCGGAGTATGAGGAAACAGGACCGTCCGACGGTGCAACAAGAGCAGAAAAGACTCGATATAAAAACCTTAATAATACACTATCTGAACATTGGATTATACGTGAACACCCGATCAGAATCGCCGTTTTCCCAAACAAGGCCCCCAGGATCGCCCAGGAAGCGATCCTGGTGTTTGGGTGGTATCATTTTGCCTAATGACGTTAACGGGCATTAGGAGCGATCGTAGGCGATATTCTCAACAACCAGCGCTTCGCCCCATTCGGTAGCGAGTAAGAGTGAGGGCGGCTATGGAGAATAGTAGCATGATGGATGTGGGCTCAGGCACTGTAGTGATCGTGCCTACACTTCCATCCGTATTGCGATACTGGACCTGCCAGATAAGGAAGTCATAACCATCCGTGTCTCCGTCCAGGTCGGCATCGCCGAACATGGAACCTTGTTGCGTTCCAAAGCCCTGTTTCCAGATTTCATAATCTTCATGATCGACATTGCCGTCGTCATTGAAGTCCGGATCACCGGCACGTCCCCGGACAAGAACCAGGCTGCCTGGACCGGCCAGGTTGTCATAATACCAGAAGAACTCGATGTCATTCTCAGCAAACCACGGATCGATCATTACCTCACTAAACTTCTCTTCCAAGGACTCTTGCCAGGTCATGATGACAAAGTCATCGGCCTGGTTCGGTACATAATTACTCCAGGGCAGAATCGAAAGAGTTGAATCTTCGAGCAGTGAAACCATAGCTGAGTCGTTGATTTGGCTGTGGCTACCACCACCAGATCCTGGTGTTGGACCGCCAAGGAGGATCTCGACCGTGCCACCAAATGCCTGGTTTTTGCCTACACTTAGAGATGGACCATCGCCAGGAGCGAAGGTGCCCATTACAAGAGTGTTTTCGAATGTTCCTGTACCCGACACTGTCCAACCGTCCGCAAACATGATTCTCTCATTTATGGCTGTGCCGTTTCCAATCACATTGCCATGGTTTTCAAAATGGCCATTGACGGTCCCATTTCCAATAACGTTCTTACCCTGTTCAACAACGAAGTGGGAATGCGAATCAGTCGGATTTGCCGTGCCAGCGGTCAGTGTACCTCCACCTGCTTCGTTACCGAGTACTGTGAGCGAGCCAAGAATAGCTTCATTACGGTCATGAATGATGACTTCATAGTTGTCAGTATACAGTTCTCCGTCACTATAGAAGCCTGAAAGCGAATTGGCGTCTCCCAGTGTTATGTTTCCTTCTGCGACAATAATAGAGCCGAATTCAGCCGATACGCGTCCGATCAAAAGACCATGTCCGCTGAGGCTACTTCCATTATCAAAGGTTGCTCCATTGAGCGCTTCAAGTGTTCCGCCATTTAACTGGACTTCATCACCGAAAGTAGCAAATCCACGAGATAGAACCTGAAGAATTCCATCGCTCTCCACGATGACTTGACCATCACTCCGGAATCCACTGAAACTGCTATCATCGCCAATGGTCAACGTTCCACCTGAGATCAACAAAGTACCATCATTGGTAGTTGGTCCCATGATCAGGCCATTGCCGCTAATAGTCCCATTGATTATTAGTGAGGCGGTATCAAGTAGTCCACCTGATAAAAAAAAGATTGTATCGTTGGGAATCAATGCTGTTCCAGTCACCTCGACAATACATGAATCGTTAATTGGGCTGATGGTATCCGCTTCTGCTTCTGAGAAGTTATGATTGCCAATCCATTTCAGGATACCACTGCTCCATTCAAATTGTGACGGGCTAATAATGAAACTTCCACCATCGATGGCTAGCTGCCCACCGCTGATGTTCAGGAGTCCACGACTTTTTACTTCCAGGTCAGTCGTGATGACAGATCCTGCTCTTAAGTTCATTATTCCGTCCGTGTCTATTCTGATATGTTCGAGGATGGTTATGCTGGTATTGGTGTCATTTTGGTTGAGTATGCCGATGCCATGCAAACCGACCTGAAGTAACCTTGCCGTGATTGAACCGGAACTGTTGAGATTGAGCGTACCACTACCGTAATCACGTCCAAGATACACGACTTCAAGCTGAGGAGCAGGTGTTGAGAGTGTAGCTTCAGCTACGTTCTCGCCTTCACTATTCCCGCCAATCTCAACGGTCCAGCTCATGGAGTTGGGACCACCTGGCAGTCCATATGTCCAATTACTGGCCACCTCCCAATCCCCAAAAGTCACATTGAAGTGAGTATTGGCTTTGAGACAAGTCGAACTGGCTACAATCGTTATCGATATGATCACGGTCGGGATAGTTGTACTGCAGTTCATAAGATCAATCCCCTCTTACCTGAAAACCTATGCATCTATTTGTTGACTTATCACCGGTCGTTATTCTAATAGGCTCTAACAAAATCATGACAGATATGGTCCCTAGCGCGTAACAATTTAACCTCAGTACGGTGAAATAGCAAACTTTTGCACTATTTCGACCAAAATCGGTGATATGTCGCGCGAATCCAGATTCGTCACCGGAGCTGGGAACCTTGATTCGGACTTCCAGACCTGGCGATCGCCATCCCACTTCACCGCAACTGACGAATCCCGCGTTCCGATCGGGAATAGGTACTTGGAGTCGAATTGCGTTAGAACGCGTTAGAACGCATCCTCGGGGATATTTTCAATTAGTACGTTGGCAACCCGGATAGCCAACGTCGCATCCACGCGCCCGTGAGTCAGACTGTTCAATTGGCCAGAACGGCCATTTGCTTTCATCGCATCCCTGCGTCCGTGGCCAGACGTGAGATTAGTACAATCGACTGTACTAATCCTCATCGCATCCCGACCGCACGGGCTGACCGTAAAGACCGTTTAGATTCCCTTAAGGGGAATCATCGCATCCGCGCCCGCATGGGCTGACCGTTTTTCGTCCATTAGACGGACGTAATTATGGACGTTTCGCGTCGATAATTCGCCTCCACACCCGCGTGGGCTGAGCGGGGAGCACGCCCCCCACTGCCATGTATGATTCATTGCATCCCCGCCCGCCCGGACCCGACTGACGGAACAAGTTCCCCTCAGGGGGATTTGATTTGATCATCCCCCGCCCGCCAGGGTGCGACTGTAACCAGTAATGAAGTAACCGGTATTACCTCAGACACTAATGACATTACCAATTTTTTTGCAAAATTTTTCTGTTGGTGAGTGGAAGTTATATGAGTCCCAGACGGCGGCGAGGCCGGGGGGTCCAGTCAAGATTCTGGCGAGATGGGGCCCCTGTGAGATCCAAAGACGACGGATATGGGATGCGTTGGCCCGATTGCGTATCGCCCTCGGTTCCCTTAGCCGGTTCAGGAGACTGGTCCTGGTCGTCGCGGTCGTCGAATTGGAGGCGTCGTTGGGTGTCCATCAGTCGGTTATGCGGTTACTGGGAATAGAGGATCATTCTGATAGCTCATATCCATAGCATGTCCTCTTACGGACTAGTCTATAGGGGAGGTGGCCGCGCGCGGGGAGGGGGCGGGTTGAATTCCGCTAGCCGGGTATCCTGCGGCAACATGCCGCCTTCAAAATGGGATCTCGTCGCCATGCTCTTGCCGCCACGCCTCGACCGCCTTCTGCATCCGGCTGCCATCCAACACAACCTTCGCCATGTAGCTGCAATCAGCACGCGTCACCTCCACCGCCCGGCTCTGATGCTCCGAGGGTGGATCGAATACCTCGACCGGTTCGAAAATTGGTAACATATGAGTTGAATTTCCATCAATCGCCCTCATCGTCCTGCAACTCGAATCGCCACGGCCCCCAGTCGGGATTCCACTCCGGCTTCCATGGTTGAAAAACTGCCTATTTCATGAGCAAACGCCTGCCTTTCGGGTGTCGACAGGTGTCGGACGTTTTCCAGCTTCGTTGTAAATGACTAGTGTTCATGGGTTTAGCAATTCTGGACTAACGTATCCAGAATACGTTCACCACCCGCCCGGGGTGCCGGTTCCCCGCCTTGACCGACACCCTCGGCCACCGGCCAGGAAACCGCCGATTGCATTTCCTGTCTGTGCTGCGTTAGACATTTCTGGCACCGTGGCAACGCCTCTTGGATCTCAAACTTGGTCATACCACGACGAACGCACCGGCCATACTGCCGCCGTTGCTCGCGCCATGTCATCGGTTCTTTACAGGTCTTGCATTGTGCTTGCATGTCAGTCCTCCTTGCGTCGCTTAGGACGCTTAGGACGGTTGCTGCTATATGTGCGCACTTCACACCCCCTCGCGCGCACGCGTACGCGATGGGTACATATAGGAACAAGCGTCCTAAGCGTCCTAAGTGTCATCCTGGGTGGGATCCTGTTTTGCTGCTAATCGGTCGGTCAAATCATTCAAAATCGGGTCTTTCACGACGTCGGCGTGTCTTCCGGTCCAGACGAATCCACGGCCGTATGTCCTGGATGTGTCGGCCGTTATTTGCCGTAATTGCTTCTCGCTGGCCATCTGATGCAGTCGCTTGCTTGCTGCCGCCGTCTTTACTTTCTCGTTGATGGCCCAGCCGTACCAACGTGCTGCAACCGCTGTGGGGATGCGTACCTGGACCTTGTGGGGCAGGTAGTCGAGCCGCGCCAACTGTCCGGCGAAGAAGTCCTCGATGATCTCGGCTTCGTCGGCCTCGGTGTTGGCGGCCTCTTGCCGTTCCAGGATGACCTTCTGGGCTTCGTCGGGTTCCGGCAACCGGGCCAGGATGTCCCGTTCCCACGTTGCCCATCGGGTATAGCTGGCGGGTTCAAACCGATCGGATCGTAACGCGCCGATGATATCCCCGATGATCTCGGTCCGATGTTCGTCGATGTATCGGATGTTTTCTTCGTACCACCCGCCCGCGTTTTCGCCCTTCACTAGCTTGATGATGACCGATCGCTGGGCCATGTCGGTGGCCAATGAAACGCCGTTCAGGGTGATTGCCCAGGTGATTAGGTTCGGCCGCTGGCCCTCCCCGATATACATTCGCTTCCCGCTGATGGTGGGCGTCGTGATGAGGGATTCCAGTTCTGCCCACGACAGCTTGAGGCTCTTCACGTTGTCCAGGATGGCCACCCGCTTAGTCTGGCCCTCTGGCGATAGGAACCGCTGCTTCAGTGTGGCGATATCCTCGCCGGCCGAAACGTCGATGAACCCGCCGGCAAGGTAGGCGATGATCTCGGCCAGCTTGGTCTTTCCAGCGCCTCGGCCTTGGTCGGAAGTTATGACGAAGGCAGGACGACAAGAAACCGGACCGCCCCAAAACACGGTCATGAATGCCGCTTGGATTAGATCGCGGTCAATAGGTGTTTCTGGCCTGAAACGTTTCAACAGCCAGCCAAAATGCGTACCATCACCGGGCTTTGGCGCATCGCCCCGATAGTAGACGCCTTCCACGGGCGGCTCATGCGGCAGCAGCTCGATGGCTTCATACTTCGTTGATGTTCGCTCCAACTCCGCGAATAGTTCAGCTTGGCCAACGAACGCACCGCCACGGGTCCAGTCGATCTTGCATCGACGCCGCAACCAACCGAATAGGCCGGCCGTTGTGCGCCGGTCGAACCAGTCGAGCCCATGATAAGGGTCATCGACGAACAGGACATTATCAACCCGCCGTGGCCAGTCTCTCGTATGCTGGTTGATTTCCTCGATGATCTCGGTCATTGACAATGGAACCTTGACGGTCTGTTTTGATCCATCCTCGTTTGTGACTTCGATTGTTTCGTAATTGGCAATGCTGATTGATGCTTCCTTGTCGTCTTTCTTTTTAGCGTCGCTGCGTTTTCCCCTTCGCGGTTTCCATCCGTCCTCTTTAGCCCAGTGAATCAGCGATCCGATACCTAGCCCTCGGCCTTCTGTGAAGCCTGCCCATTTTGCGGCGCATTCGCCGGCAACATACTTTTTGCTCTGGCAACTCCACGCGTCCCACGCGACGAGTAAACTTTCGTCGATATCGTGGAGAATCATTCCGACCGATATCCAGATATCACGATCATCGGCTCGGCTCGGATTCAAGGCAGCGAGGCAGGAAAGGGCCGTTTCCCGGTCGTCGGTGTTCCCGGTGGTTCGTGTGGTCCTTTGGTCCTTTGGTTTTCGATCGGCCGCTATCAACTCATTGTGGAATTGCCTCAGAATGTCTGTTCGATCGGGAAGTGGATCGGGTGGTTCTCCGTTCAATCGCCAGCCTGTGATTGTGAAATATCGGCCGCTGTCGTACATTTCCACGTTGCGGTTTACGTGCTTTTTCGTCGCATGTTCTGGCAATCGACCGCGAAGGATGACCTTGCATCCCGTTCGGCTGGGTGATACCTCGGTGTAGGAATTCAGCCAGGTGATTTTTTCCAAGACCCATGCAATCAGGCTGCCCGATTCGATATCCCGGCAATCGTCGAAGTCCACGCCCGCGTATGCAATCCCGTTTTCATCCACGCCAAGAACGAATCCAAGCCCATCGAATCGGCCTGATTGAACGGCCCTGAGTGCTGTATCAAAATCGGACCACGTTTTTGGATCGGTGGTTGATGCAGGCGCTCCGGTCCGTGCGTCGAATGGGGGTTTGTTCCAATGCAAGGATCCATCGGCCCGCGTTTCAAGAATCCATTTCCACGCCACCCATCGCTTAGCTTTGACAAGTTCACCGGGTATCTTATCATCGCGGATTCCAACATGCTGGGGCTTGTCCTTGCCGCCAAGAATCTCCGCTTTGCTTTTGCGTGTTGTGGTCATCCTATCAATCCTCGAATGATCTCCGATCATGATTCGCGTTTATCATTTTTCAGAACGTCCGCCAATCTCCCGATTGCATTGGCGATGCTAAACAATCCATTCCCGATATATGCCAGGGCATCGACCACGTTTTGTGCTTGTCCTTCTGAGTTCCTTGCATCGGACGATATGAAACATTCACTATTCGATCTTGCGATATCACGAAGTGCATCGGCCATGTTTTCTAATTGGTCGTTCATGTTTTCACCTCGATTGCAGATGAGTTCTTTCGTTTTCTTCCCCTCGGCGATGCTATTTCCTCAGGAGTAGATTCCTCATAGTCGATCTCATCCCATTTGCAGTCCAGTTCGCAATCATCGTCATCGCGTTGCCATGGATGCGTTGGTGGATCCCCGATCCAATTGTCGGGATCGGCTTTGATTTCTCTTGTGATTCCCTCCAAAACCTCAATAGCGACTTCCGCGAATTGGGGCGGCCAGCTCCCTTTTCTGCTCACAGGCCAAAAACTTTTTTCTTCGCGGAACCGATAAACAATCTTGCTCCGAAGATATTCACGAATGGTATCTTTTAGGCTATGTGCCTCAATTCGAATGTTGAGATATGGCCTAGCTTTGCTCCGCTGTTCATCGCGTTCTTTTTCTTCGTGTGCTTCTTGCTCAGATTTATTTTGCCATTGGCGTTCCCATTCTTCGTTATCGCGTTTTTCAAAATACTCCTCTTTGGTCCTGGGAAAATTTTCCGATTCATCATCGGGTTTGGAACCGGTGTCAATTCCACCGCGATGACTCATTCCACGAAGTGCGCCATCAAGTCCCTGTGCATACTTGCGAATTTCCTCCTCATGAATTCTCAGTTCTTTTTGACCGGGGGATAGCTTATCCCATGCCACCGCCTCGGCCGTTTCCTCGATCATCTTTGCCGTGATGGCTGGGCGTCCGGTCGCATTGACTGGGGCTTCCTCGACCACTCGTTCCCATACTGCTTGTCGGTCCTCCTCCGGCACACCTGCCAGGGCCCGCGTTTGGGATTCATTGGCCGGCAAAATGTTACCAATTGGTAACAATTGCTCCCGGATCCCATTTGCAGAAATCAACCGATGGGCATGGATCCGGCTCATATTCCATCGGTCCCGGCAATAGTCTTCGAACGTATCGTGCGTTTGCCGGTATAGTCGGCCGTCACGAATGGCACAAAGCGCCGCGCCCACTTCATAGAACGTATCGAGCCCGGTTTCGATTGTGGCTTCATGCTCCGCCAGGGTTTTAGCTTCGATGGGCGTTAGTCCAGTTCCGTTGCGTTGTGCAAGTGCTGTACTCATATTTACTCACCTTTCCGCCTGCGCGGTCTTCGTCGTGATGGTTTGTGATCTCCATTTCCAGGGAACCAATCGCCTGTAATCGCTCTCAGCTCATGCCGTCTTTCAATCAATTCAGCCTCGTGTTCGGCAACCACGGAGTCATCCAGATATTTGAGAATGGCCTGTTCGCATAATCTGCGACCCTCCTCGATATTGGCGATCAAAGCATTTGCTTCGCATTTGCGAGGCGTGTTCGTGGTGTAGAAACCGCTTCTGTTTAGATATCCGTCGCAATAATCGCGGATGTATTCCTGAACGTATGGCTTTTTGAAATCCGGATGTCTCGGATTATTGAGTGGCGGCTGTTTGTCATTGCCAGATTTCAGATTGTCAATCCAAGACAAGCCAAGTTCCTCGATAAGCTCGTAATTCAATCCGAACCGATCAACCTCGATATCGCCTGGATTGATTCGCAGATCGACAATCCCTTGCCCACCGTCAAGCGAATAATCGTAGAAAGCATTTCTAAGATCAAATAAGTTCTTCAATAGCTTTTC
>JAFGTN010000480.1 GCA_016934075.1 Pirellulales bacterium | reverse complement strand
CCGATTCGCTGGTAAGCATGGCGGGAAAAGCAAAATAGGCATCGGCGGCATAAGGGTATTGCACGGCGGCCGAGGTGTAGAACTGTGCGGTTTCGCCGGGATCGCGCGCCATCACGCACGTCGGGTTGGGGCACTTTGGAATGCCGGCAAAAGTATCGGCTTCGCATCGGCCCACGCCGCGGCCGATCTTGCTGTTGAATATCCGTGGAAAGGCAACGTATTTCTTCAGCCGCGTGTCCCAGAAAATAACGTTCTGTGTATCCAGATGAAGATCGCCTCCTACTTTCCAGAAGGGGACGTCACCCTTGGGTGTCCAGAGGATGCCGTCGGACGAAACGAACGCGCAGTTAAGTTTTTCTTTTGTATTCGAATCGGCCAAATCCGCGCGAATGTGAATAAACAGACCAAATTTTTCATTCGACGGCGCGTCGGGCCCCATGCGAAATACATGATGTCCCAGGCTATGATCCAACACCAGATTGTTTGCCTTGCTGCCGTTGAAATCGATCACGCCTAACTTGGGTTTTAAGAAAGTACCGCCATTGTCGTTGGAAAAGGCATAGGCGAGACTCCACTTGCCGTCGCGGCTACGTGCGTCGTACCAAAGATGGACATTGTCGCCTTCCTGGATGACCGAAGTATACGCTCCGACTAGCGAGTCTTCCCAAGGGTGCTCGGGGATTATCAGCTTCTCTCGATCCAGACGTGGCCTGTTAACCACCAGTTCCACATCGTGAGCGTTTTTGATAAATCGGCCGTCAATAAAAACCTGTTTTGACGTGCCGATCCGAAGCGGTTTCTGCGCTGCGCTCGTGCACGGCAGTGATATGAACAAAACGGCCACCACCGCGATGTGGAAAATCGATTCGATACCTCGATTCGCGATCATGCTTACCAATCCACATGATTAAGATTTTCATGCAGTGTACTATTGTTTACTTTGTCAATCAATCCCCCCCGGATGCATCGCTTGCGTGATTTGTGAATTGACAGCCCGTGAAAAACACAAGTTAGACCTACTAATTCAAATAAAGCCGGCTTGCCGGGTTTGTTTGAATTTTTTTAGCGAATGCTTACGGTAATGGTTCGTAAGTTCCTTGTCCAGTGGATGTTATAACTTCGAATACACAAGCCACACGCAATGTAAAGCAACCGACGCTGCGCGTCGCTTCCTTTCCATATAGGTCTAACTTGTGTTTTTCAACGGGCTTTAGGTCATTGACAGAAACCTTAATCATCGGCAGAATTAGAGTGATTAGGAAGGCTGCACATGAACAGAAAACCTGTATCGAGCCGCGCGGTCGCCATTCTCGTGGCGATCGCCTTGGTGTTAACTATTTCGCTTGCCGTAATCATGGGGGTTGCGTGTATAATTGGTAAGATGGGCGACACACAAGGGCAAGCGGTTCTCGAATCTGCGGCTCTGGCCATTGGGTTGGGGTGGATAGTCGACATGATCTGTCTGGTCTTGGCCCTTGGTGTGAACTCGATTTTCGATTCCGATTCAAAATCGGAACCGCCTCCGGGCGATTCCCAGTAACTACCCGATACAGTCGACCTTTGCCGTTGCATGGCTATTCGCTTCTATTGTCAACGATGCGGACAACTCCTGTCCATTGCCAGTCGTAAGGCCGGCACGTATATCGATTGCCCTAAGTGCGCCGCAAACCAAGAGGTTCCTTCGCAAGAGGCGGGCGATGCCGCGATCAGCCTGGCGATGGCTTCAAAAGTAGAGAAAAAGGCGCCCGATGCCTCCGCGAAAAAACCGGAAGAAACCCGGAAAGCCGAAGATGACTTTCCAGAGGCGGTCATCACTGCTCCACCGTTACATGTCGCACCTTACGCAGACAAGGAGATCCATGTACCGGCAGGTGATGACTATATCGTTTTGCCGCGGCGAACAATTTATCTTCAAGGTCTCTTGTTCGTTATTGTCGCGATATTGTCTCTGGGAATGGGGATTTTAATCGGCCGTGGCGTGGGAGCTGGATCATCGAACACAGACGACTCGGCCGAAGCCGCCCCGGTTTTGCTCGAAGGTCATTTGACTTTCCAATCATCAAACGGTCCACCTCGGCCGGATCACAATGCCGCAATCATTGTCTTGCCCGAGTTAGTTGATGTGGAAAATGCCCAGTCCGCTCCGCGAATTCCCTGCCCGGGTCTTCGTTCGCTAGACCCGCCGCCGTCCGAAGACTATGGAAGCCTCCGCCGCATACGCGAACTTGGCGGATGTTATGCACGCGCGGATGAAGAAGGCAATTTCTCGCTGGTATTACCCGACCGCGGCCGCTACCACTTGCTGCTAATATCCCGCGGTGGAGTTCGAGCAGAAGATTCCAAGGTCGACGAGTCCGACCTGGATACAATAGCCCACTTTTTTCGCCGTCCAATCTATCTCATAGGTGGGCAAAAATATCGGCTCACGCTGGAAAAATTCGAAGATCGTGCACAGATAGAGTATAACTTCGAATAAAATCGCGGCTTGCCTGCGGCTCACTCCGGTTCAGACTTTGTTGCGCAGTCGTTCAGCCAGACGAGCAAGCGGTTTGCTACTGTCGTTGCGGTCGAGATGGACCTGTATGATGCTCATCGTCTCGCGGTCTTCCCAGGCTGTGCGGAGCGCATCGGCGAATTGACCTTCGGTGGCTACTTCATAACCGGTCCCATGCCCGAGTACTGTCGGCAGTTTGGCAAAATTCCAGGAATGAATCTCGTTGAATGTGTAATTGCCGCGGTGCAATAGCCGTTCGGTTCCATATCCTTCATTGTCCAGCACGATCACGATCGGATGGTAGCCGTGGCGAACAATGGTTGAGAGTTCCATGCCCGTCATTTGAAAAGCGCCGTCGCCCACCAGTACTACGGAGCGCAAGTCCGGTTTCGCGGCCATGGCTCCCAAGGCGGCCGGCACGGAAAATCCCATCGAAGCGTAATAGGCCGGACCGAGAAATTCGGCCTGCTGATGTATGGACAATTCGACTGACGAGAAAAGGGCATCGCCCGCGTCGGCAATGACGATAGTCGAGTCATCCAATTCATTATTGAGGATCGCTATCACACGGCTGATGGTTATGGGAGCGTCAGACTCAATCGCCGGTACTGCCGTCTCGGTCTCGCGCGAAGGTAGCGTTTGCTCCGGTCCCTTCAGCTTCGCGGCGACCAACTCGCTCATAAAATCGCCGAACAAAACACCATGATATTCATGGTGGCTGATGCGGAGTTTTTCGCTGGTGGCATAGATGCATTTCGAGGGATCGAGGTTTGCCGTATAAATCCCCAGATTGATATCAGTCAAAAACGTACCCAGCATGAGGATACAGTCGCTCTTTTCGACAAACTCGGTTACTTCCTCCTGGCCCATGGCACCTTCATAAACGCCGACGAACAGCGGGTGCGTTTCACTGATCACGCTCTTGCCCAACATTGTAGTGGCGATGGGGATGTTGGCCGCTTCGGCCAACTCGAGCAATTGTTTTTGCAGCCCAAAACGGTGAACTTCCACGCCCGCCAAAATCACCGGACGTTGGCTGGCGGAAATCAGCCTCACGGCTTCATTCAGTGCTTCTCTCAAAGCATTTTTATCGCTGGTAGGTTTGACAGTTTTTGGTATATATTCACCTTCCGGAATGACGTCGATCATATCGCGGGGTAATTCGATATAGCCGGGACGGCGATAACGCAATACGGCGTCGAGCACTCGATCGATCTCGCGGAAAGCGATATACGGATCCTCCAATACCGCGCTCGATACGCAAAGACGTCGAAATACATTGGATTGTGTCTGAAAGTTTTTCACTCGATGGTGCAGAAGAGGATTGTTGAACCGTTCGTTCAAACCGGGTGAACCGCTAATGACCACCACGGGCGATTTCTCGGCATAGGCCCCCGCGATCGAATTGCACAGGCTCAATCCGCCCACGCAATACGTTACACACACGGCCCCGATACCGTTGAGTCGTGCGTATGCGTCGGCCGCGAAACCGGCACAGTCTTCTCGAGTGCAGCCGATGGTTCTTAAGGGGCTTTTTTCGAGTTGTGCGTAAAATGCAAGTACGTAGTCGCCCGGTATCCCGAAAATATCACGGACGCCAAGGTCTTGCAGACGTTCGATCAAGTATCCTCCGATCGATACTCCCGAGACGGCGGCGGGGGGTGATTTATGCGAGGCAATATCCCTCGCCGTGATTTTAGAAACGGACATCGAACATTCCTTTGTTGTTGGGCTTGCAGCCATGGCTGTTCCGCAATTCTCAAGGCTGCAAGTGGCTGCGACACAATGTTACTTATATTATTTCGGTATCGATTCAAAGTGAATACCCTTTGGCCGTCTGGCATCATTTTGCATTAGTTTTATAAAAAGAAAGGCTAAACATGCCTTTCTTCGGTTAAAAGGGTTATATGCAGAGGATGGGTAATATGGGTTGCCCATATCGCTGGCACCACCCACTGATCTAATTCTCTACTTTTGCTGCCGTGTTTCCGACAATTACTAGGAGATTGTCTCTCTAAAGGGGCGGTCTCGTTCGGTTTTCCACAAGAAAATGCATCTTGAACCCCTCCAATAAAAGCAACATGGTATTAGACTTAAATCAGTCCTATCCTGGTGATGTCAGCTTTTTCGCAGGCCGATCCGACGAGACATTATCCATGCTTGAGCGCCCACCGAGTTTGAGGTTTACGCATCCTTTGCCGTACGGAGCCATTCTGCACGACGATGGCGTTCAGTTCGTTGTTGTGAGCCGATCGGCCACGGCCATGAGGGTATTGATTTACGACAAAGTCCGCGATAGCGAGCCTAGTGAGATCATCGATTTCGATCCGGCACTTAACCGCTGGGGAGACATATGGAGCGTGTTTGTGCCGGGTATGGGGGCCGGCCAACTCTATCACTTCCAGGCGGATGGACCATTCGACCCCGATCACGGATATCGCTTCAATTCGCAGGCCCGCCTGATCGATCCCTATGCCAAGGCCTTGGCCGGACATTTTCAGGCGGCCACGGACGGTATCATTCGCCCACCCAAGTGTGTGGTCATGGACGAAGACTTCGATTGGCAGGGCGACCGCCATCTCTGCCGTGATTTGAGCGAAACGATTATATACGAGTTGCACGTTCGGGGTTTTACCAGATCACGGTCCAGCGGAGTCAGTAAACCCGGCACCTATCTTGGTTTGACCGAAAAAATTCCGTACCTGCAATCGTTGGGGGTTACGGCGGTCGAGTTGATGCCCGTTCATGAGTTTCCAATTTACGATTGTCTGGGACAGAAACCGGCCCAACCAAACTATTGGGGTTACGATCCTTTGGCATTCTTCTCGCCCCATCGCGGCTATGCTTCGGGCAAGGAGCCGGGCTGCCAGGTTCGGGAGTTCAAGGAGATGGTTTTGGCCTTCCATAAGGCCGGCATCGAAGTCATCCTCGATGTTGTCTTTAACCACACGGCCGAAGGTAACCATGACGGTCCCACTCTGAGTTTTAAGGGGCTCGAAAACCACGTTTACTACATGCTCGACGGCGATGGTGGAACCTATCGAAACTATTCAGGTTGCGGCAACACTTTTAATGGTAATCATCCCATCGTGCGCGAACTGATATTCAATTGTCTCCGTCACTGGGTGCATAACTACCACATCGACGGTTTTCGTTTCGATCTGGCTTCGATTCTCAGCCGCGACCGTCACGGCCATTTGGTGCCCAACCCGCCGGTTGTCGAGGCGATTGGCGAAGACCCGTTGCTGGCCGATACAAAGATTATCGCCGAGGCTTGGGACGCGGCCGGGGCTTATCAGGTGGGTGCCTTTGGCGCTCAGCGATGGGCCGAGTGGAACGGCCGCTACCGCGACGACATCCGCAAGTTTTGGCGTTGCGATCAGCATATGACCGGACCGTTGGCTACACGTATGGCCGGATCCAGCGATCTCTACCAGCCCGGTGGACGGCGCCCCTATCATAGCATCAACTTCATTACCTCGCACGATGGTTTTTCGCTAAATGATCTGGTCAGCTATGATCACAAGCACAACGAAGCCAATGACGAGGACAATCGCGACGGCGACAATAACAACTACAGCCATAACTACGGCGTCGAAGGCCCCACCAGACGCAAGAGCATCGAGTCTATCCGCAATCGACAGATTCGCAACATGATGACCACTTTGCTTTTGAGTCAAGGCGCGCCTATGATCGTGGCCGGCGACGAATGCCGACGTACCCAACGCGGCAACAACAACGCCTATTGCCAGGATAACAACATATCATGGTTCGATTGGCGCCTGCCGAATAAGAACCAAGATCTGCGACGTTTCTGCCGAACATTGATCGCATTCCGCAAAAGCGAACCCACTGTACGGCAGAAAAACTTCCTCAGCGGTCAACCGGTGCGGCCCGGTGGTTTTCCGGACCTGAGTTGGTTCGGTCCGGACGGCAAAGCCGTAGACTGGGATCACGGCGGACCAAGCCTGATCTGCATGTTGGCCGCGGCACCGGTCGCGGAAAATTGCACCCGCCCGAATCACCATATTCTCATGCTCTGCCATGCCGGCATAGAACCACGAGAGTTCTTTATCCCCACGAAACTCCTTCAGATCGAGTGGAAAAAGTTCATCGACACGGCTGCCGAACCGCCCGAGGATATCTACCCTAACCTAGACGGCCCGGCCCCGCTGCTGACCGGCCCGGAGATTCTTTCGGCGAGGTCGTTTGTTTGTTTTGTGGCGGTGGATCGCTGGTAGCAAACAAGTATGTACGCTACTTGACATCACTCGCATCGGCCTTTTCCGGGAAGCGATATTGCAGTTTATAGGCGAATTTCTCATTGCTACCACGAACGCCCTGCCATCTTGCCAGAAGTTGTTCGAAGGCACGGGCCGACCCTTCTTGCGAAGGGAGTACCAGCAATTCGTCGTTGATGCGTTCGTTATGTGTCACCTTGCAAGTAGGTCGCTTGGAGGGAGTAATCGGTTCAGATTTTGTGAAAAAAGTGTTGCACGTGGACGAAAAGGGGCAATAGTGCAGACTTTGGAGTTATACCCCGGCGCACAATCAGAGTTCTAGGTGTTTCTAGACCACAAGTAGCAACTGTGTACAGCGGAGGATACACGGTAAGGCACAGAGATGCGATTACAGGCAGGGGCAGTTGTACTACAGGACTATTCGAGCAAACTGGCGTCGATAACCTGCCCGTCGTTGCGACTGCCCAGGTTCATGTAGACCGTTTTGTCGATCTCATAGGAAATCCCCCGAACCGAGCCGTCGCAGAACGAGGCGTTGATGCCGCCGCTATGCGGGGAGCCGAAGGAAGTGTCTGCACGAAAACCACTACGGTCTCGATAGATGCCGGCGAAGTTGGGATCGGTGAATCTGAAGTTGTCGTTGTCCCAGCCGACAAATAGGTTTTCGTTGTCGCCGCCATCTTTACCCGTGGTGTAGCCTTCGGGCATGATGTATTTTTCGGCAACCAGGAGCGTTGTTGATGTGCCGTCGGTGATATCGTTCATGCGGACTTCGCTACGATAGAAAGAGACTCCGTTGCAGTTGACAGCGCTAACGGTGGGCCAGACGAAACCGGACGACTCGGACTGTGCAATGGTGTCAGGTTTAGCACCGTTGTAGTAGCTGTAAAAAACACTGCCGGCACATATGGCGTAGCATGAGCGGGCCGCGCCGCCTTCATAATAAATGTGCGGGATGTTGCCGGTGTGATACGGCTGACTTACCCGCTTGTCGGGATATGCTCCCGGGGACCTGCGAGAAGGACAGACGAATGTGGGGACAGGAGTAGCCATACGAGCTTCCATGGCCTGGCGCCGCGCGTCGCCGTCGAGATTCTCACCCATGGTGAAAACATCCTGCTGCTCGATGTAAGGCAACACGCAGAAACCCCATCCTCCGGGTTGATCCTTGCCAAAACTGCGTTCCGGCTCGCCGATCCAACGCCATCCCCAACCCCCAGTGGGAAAATTGCCGTGAGCGGCTTCAATCTGCAATGACGCAAAAGAGAGCTGTTTGAGATTATTGATGCACTGCGAGCGACGGGCGGCTTCGCGAGCGGCTTGAACGGCCGGTAAAAGCAGAGCGATCAGAATGCCGATAATGGCGATCACCACCAAGAGTTCGACAAGTGTGAAAGCTTTTCTTCTATGGTGAATTATTTCCCTCATGGATAAAACCTAAATAGAAACTGTCGCTTGCATACCAGCATGGGGTTACATTCTACCCCATGTCGATGGGTGTTGTCAAATGCATTTGAGATTTCTTCGCCCGTCCGGAATTCTATTCGAGCCAGCCTTAGTCGTCATCAGTGGGAGAAAATTCGTCCTTGCCAACTCCGCATTCAGGACATTCGAAATCATCGGGTACTTCCTCGAACGGTGTTCCCGGCGGGATGTCTTGATCCGGAACGCCCTCTTCGGGGTCATATACCCATCCGCAAACTTCACAAACGTACTTTTGCATGGTTTTTCCCTTTCAAATTTTTTATGAAGAGTTTGAATCGCCTCGTTTGCCGCATAAAGGCGGAACTACAAACGAAACTCAAACAATCGAACTAGACATCTACATTTTCAACGTGGCCGATTATAGCACTGGAATGTCTAGCAAACAACAGAACCCAACCAAAATTAATATGTTGGAGTGTGGCGTAAAATCAAGTGGGCCAATTCCGGCTCACAGTAAAAACGTAAAGGCACTTCCGAGGATATACCTCGGCTGACATGCAAAATCGTGGGCTTCGCATAAAACATGCCCGAGGCGTATTTTACGCCCTTACGACTGGGTGATAAGATAGGCCCGACAAGCGGGATGCGGATTTGTCCGCCGTGCAAGTGACCCGCTAACATAAGGTCAAAATCGGCCGCAATCGCCCAGTCCAACTGGTCGGGGCTATGTGACAGGAGGATGCGAAGCGGCTGTCCGTCGGAACGTCGGGCGGGCGCGTCGCTCATGTCGGCGGCGGGCGGAAACCACGGCAACTCATTTCCGGCCAACACTATAGAGCACTTATCAGGTTTGCCATTTTCAGATTTTGATGCATTATCGTCACGATCCACGGAAATTTCACTCCAGCGTCCGCCCAGATCGACCAATCCGAGTTCGCTGAGCGTCTTGCGCAGTCGATATGTATCAAATCGCAAATCGTGATTGCCAAGCACGAAATATACCCCGTGGCGACTTTGTAGCTTACCGAGCGTATCCGGCAGCCAATCGATGCAATGGGCCTTGTCGATCAGGTCACCGGTAATAGCCACCATGTCCGGCTCGATTTCGTTGCTCAGACGCACCACTTCTTCGAAGTAACACTTGCCGATACGACCGGAAAAGTGAAGATCGCTCAAGTGCACGATCGAAAGGCCGTCCAAGCCGGGATGCATACGATCCAAGCAAAGCGAACGTTCGACAACGTCAACACGCAGACACTGGTTGCCCGGCAAAGCCAGGAGCGGGTGCTGATGCCGTTCGTCGACCAGCGGACTTATACTACGGCGGCCGAGTAATCGCAACTTTTCCCCGTGATATCGTCTCGCAATGGCAAGCCGCCATAGCCATCCGGTAATTCCCACCACCGCCATCACCCAGCAGATCGTCACATATACGCGCCATCCGACCGGCAATTTGTCAAACGCCATTGCCGGCCAAATACGCGCTACTAAAGCGACAGGAATGGTTATCACCGCGACCAGAGAGGCATAACTCAGGCCGTTAATCAAACGATGCGGGACGGCCGACGCGTGTAGCCGGTTGACAAACCCCGTCCATAGCACGGCGTGTCCGAAAAGTGCCAGCAGTAGGAGGGTGACGGTCAAGCCTCACTCCTTAATAACGGCTTCAAAGCGACAAACT
This sequence comes from Pirellulales bacterium, assembly GCA_016934075.1. GTDB lineage: Bacteria > Planctomycetota > Planctomycetia > Pirellulales > Thermoguttaceae > JAFGTN01. Next base: position 10,911 of record JAFGTN010000480.1, on the reverse strand, counting down.
TCGAAACATCGGCCGCATTTGATGCAGTGTTCCTGATCGATGACGTGCAACTGCTTTCGCTGGCCGGCGATACAGTTTACGGGACAATTCCTGGCGCAAGCCGTGCAGCCGATGCATTTCTCCTCGTCGATTACATAGTGGATGAGGGCCGTGCATTTTTTAGCGGGACAGCGTTTTTCGATAACATGTGCGATAAACTCTTCGCGGAAATGTTCCAGCGTGCTCAGTACTGGATTGGGAGCCGTTTTCCCCAGCCCGCACAAGGAGGCCTTTTGCGCCAACTTGGCCAGCCGTTCCAGCCGCTCGATATCTTCTTCCGTGCCGCGGCCTTCTGTAATTTTATTGAGAATCTCCAGCATCCGCGTGGTACCTTCCCGGCAGGGGGTGCATTTTCCGCAGGATTCCTCTTGGGAAAATACCAGGAAGAACTTGGCAATATCCACCATGCAATCATCTTCGTCTAAAACGATCATGCCACCGCTGCCCATGATCGAGCCGGCCTTGTTGAGTGTGTCGAAATCGATCTTCGTATCGAGCCATTTTGCCGGGATGAATCCGCCGGCCGAACCGCCGGTTTGTATTGCCTTGAGCTTCTTTTTGCCGGCTGCTCCGCCACCGATCTCCATCACCACGTCGTGCAAGGTGGTTCCCATCGGTACTTCGACCAGGCCCGTGTGAAGTACCTTGCCGGCCAGCGCGAAAACTTTCGTGCCGCCGCTGACTTCCGTGCCTATCTGACCGAACCAATCGGCCCCGTAGTTCAAAATGGCGGTAATATTGGCAAAAGTTTCCACGTTGTTGATAACCGTGGGCCGACCCCATATTCCGCTTTCGGTCGGATAGGGCGGGCGGAAACGCGGCTGGCCGCGCTCGCCTTCGATCGAATGGATTAAAGCTGTTTCCTCGCCGCAAACAAAAGCTCCGGCGCCCAGGCGTATATCCAGCTCAAAATCGAAACCCGAACCCAGGATATCCTTGCCCAGCAGGCCCCATTCGCGGCAGAGTTGTATGGCGTGTTTGATTCGTTCGATAGCCAGCGGGTATTCGGCTCGAATGTAAACGTAGCCTTGCGTGGCGCCGATCGCATAGGCACCTATTATCATGCCCTCGACCACGTTCAAGGGATCGGATTCCAGCATGCTGCGGTCCATGAAAGCGCCCGGATCGCCCTCGTCGGCGTTGCAGACAAGATAACGAACTCCCTTGGCCGAGTTGGCGCCCATTGTCCATTTTGCTCCGGTCGAAAAACCACCGCCACCGCGTCCACGCAACTTCGCCTCGGTAATCTGTTCGATTACCCAATTTGGATCGCCTTTCTCCAAAACGGTGGCCAACGCATGGAAACCGCGATAACGGAAGTATTCCTCCATGCTGGTGGGGTCGATTACACCGTTATGCCGCATGGCCACACGACTTTGCCGGTTGAAAAATGATACATCACCGTAAAGTTCCATGAACTTGCGGCCTACCGTTTTGCCGGGCACGACCAGTTTGTCGACAATCTGACCACCGAGAATGTGTTCGTCGATAATCGTGTCAATGTCGGCTTCGCTTCGGATGCGATAGAGGACCTTATCGGGGCGGACCAGGATATGTGAACACTTTCCGATCTGTTCGACACCACAGGCCCCGAAGCAACTGGCCTGGTCGACGCGAAGGGTTTCCTTACCGAGTCCCTTGGCCGCAATCTTTTCACGTAAGGCATCGCCACAGCTTTTTGTTTCGTTCCAACCGCAACGTTCGCTGGCGCAGTACAAGAGTTCGTAGCGGTACATGTGGGTCATGGGACCGTCGAGTACCTTGTCCAGAAGCGGTTCGCCGGCAAGCACGTGTTGTGTGAAAATCTCATGCACCAGTTCCCGGTTCACCAATTCGTACTTGATCGGTACCTGGCCCGGCTTGAATACCGAGACAATCGGTTCGCGGCTGCAACGCCCAGTGCAACCCGTTTGACGCAGGATAATGTCATCACGACCCGAGGCCGCTATATGTTTCTGAAACTCGCTTCTCACTTCTCGTGAACCGGCCGCATTTTCGCAGGTTGCCGAACCTACCTGAATTACCACGCTTTGGGGATGCCCCAATGATTTCAGATGTTTTTGCGCACGTTCCGACAGAGCATTGAACTGCTTCGAGACTTGACTCGCCACGGTCTTCACCTATTTACCTAATAAAATTGATACACAGCCCCTTTGAGCTGTGATTTCGACTGTCCATAACGGCCAGCTTTATGAAGAAGTATACAGAACGTCGTCGATTCGGTGAACCTGTGGTGAGCCCCTATCGGCTTTGATGCGGGGCATTCAGCTAGATGGACACACATTTACTTCTCGTGCATGATAAAGGCACTTGACGATATTGCTTAAATATATATCGCCCCCCCCCCGAATTGTTGATGTCCACAACTGCCGACCGGGAATAAAAAACTCCCCGATAGCTGCGAGAAGATTTTCAACGGGCTGTTACCGCGCAATACCCGCCCCGAACACAAAGCCCACCATGCCAAGATCGGAGCTTTTTGTCATTGTCATATGGTTGCCGCCAGTATTGGCCCAGACTTGGCCTTCGAACAAGCCTTCCACGAAAACGGTAGCACCGCTTTTCAGGCATCGAGTCCATTCCAGGCCGAGTTGAATTTCGGCGACGGATAAGAGCTGGTCTCTCTTGATAGTAATGCAATCTATGGGAAGCAATGACGCCTCGATCCCCTCGTTTCGCAAGTCGGTGTGATCCAACGGTGTATTACACCCAAAGCTCTTTGTGGACGTGCCGTATAGAAGTGAACCGCGACCGGTAACCACGAAATTCAAATTACTGCTGCCGAGTTGGCGCCGCAATTCGGCGGCGAGCGTCGGGCCAACAATTTAATTGTTCAAAACAAATCTTCCGGCACAAATGCTGCAGGTTTAGCCGCATATATTAACATCGAGGCGGGCATGGGAAAGGTAGGGAAAGTCTTACGCCCTAGCGGCCACCGTACAATGCAGTCAGGAAAAGTCTAAGGGTAGTGTTGATCGTAGGGAAGAGTCCGAAAGGTCAAACTCCCGTCGAAACCTCGAGCTCTTCTTCGTGTGCGGGGCGGATGATGATAATCCCTGCTATGGCAAGGCAGACTCCCAAGATCAGCCAAGAACTGGGCGGTTCCCCAAAGAGAACCATCCCCGCCACCACGCCCATGGCCACTTGCGAGGCCGTGAGTACGTTCGCATGAGCGACTGTCGTTATTTCCAGCCCCTTTGCAACCGAGATGAAACCGACCAGGTTCAACGTGCCCATCAGTATCATCAGCAAGTGGTCGGCGATGGGGATCTTGTAGACCATGTCCAGGCCGTTTTGATAAAGGCTCCAGGGACCGAGTGTAATAACACCCACAAAGGTAATCATGAAAACTACGATACCGGGACTGGTCGAACCAGTGACGGACCGGCGGATCACTATCGCCAGGCAGGCAAAAACAATGCCCGCCATCACCGCTGCCAACACTGCTAAAATCGTGATCGTCGCTGAGACGTTCGTGCCAGTGATAGATTCGCTCACTCGCGAAGCTCCAAGGCTGAACAACACTATGGAGAGGGACATCAGGACGATTGCAAATGCAGACATGCTGGTGATTCTTTCTCGCAGAATCAGCCATCCTAAAACAGCGCTGAATGTCAGGTTCGTGCCCAACGCCACCGGAACCGTTATAGACAATCCGACTTTGCTCATGGCCCAGATAACCGGCAAATTTCCCGCCCATTGAGTAAGGAGCCCCATCACCGTCAGTACTATTAACAACCGTGTGCCGGGCAGTACTTTCCGTCCTCGAAAAAATTGCGCCAACAGCCACGGCGCCAGTATCACCACGGTCATCAGTTCCTTCATGCACACAACCCATACCTTGTCAAACTGGGTCGACATGAAACGCAGGCAGATATTGACCGCAGTATATGCCAGTGCGGAGACGATGCAGCAGGCAACGCCGAAAACCATCGGGCTAAGCCCCAGTGGACGGTTCTTGGAAGGTTTTTGGGAGGGATTCATTTCTAAGATTTTAACCGTGCCCGGCTCCTCCGCCTAGGTGTAGTGAAAACTTCTGGAAATACCGGAAATTTGCATCCCCAGTCAGCCCCATACAACGCGGAAAGAATACCCTTGCCACTGTGGGCGGTTCCCGCGACAATAGCAGAGTAGGAGGAGTAATAAGGATCAATGTCCAATGTCTGAAGTCTTACACCTGACACCTGACATCTGAAATGGCAACCATAGTTCTCGAACACATCAAAAAAACATTCGGGCAAGGTCCCTCTGTTGTCGACGACTTTTCGATTGAAGTGGCCGACGGCGAATTGGTCGTGCTCTTTGGGCCGTCAGGTTGTGGGAAAACCACCACGTTACGGATGATCGCGGGGCTAGAGCCGGCTACGGGCGGTTCCATCTCCATCGGTGATCGTTGCGTGGAATCGTCGGGAAACATGCCGCGTGTGAACATCTCGCCGGCTAAGCGGAATGTGGCCATGGTTTTCCAAAATCAGGCTCTTTATCCACACCTGGATGTTTTCGACAACATTGCTTTCGGCCTGAAAATGCGAGGAATGGAGCAGGCGGAAATAGAGCAACGTGTGAGCGAAACCGTCGAACTATTGGGACTCGGACCGCTTATCCATCGCCGACCGAACCGGCTATCCGGTGGCCAGCGGCAGCGAGTGGCACTGGGCCGGGCGCTGGTTCGACGGGCCGATGTCTACCTCATGGACGAACCGCTTTCGAGTCTTGACGGCCCCTTACGGGACAACCTGCGACACGAGATCCGGCGCCTCCACGACCGTCTGGGACTGACAATGCTTTGGGTGACACACAATGCTGAAGAAGCCATGGCACTGGCCGACCGCATTGTCGTCATGCGGCAAGAGGTAAGCCAGGACAATATTACCGGCGGTGTCCAACAGATTGATACTCCGGCCGCGATTTACGAATCACCGGCAAACCGTTTCGTGGCCGCCATGATCGGACGCCCCGGCATCAATGTCATGTCCGGCACGTTGTATACAAACGGTAACCGCCTCGATTTCAACGGCAAAACGCTTGTTGTTCCGGGGATAGATTCCATCTACCCGAAACTGAAGGAATATGTCCGGCAAGCGATCGCGGCAGGCATCCGCCCGGAGGATGTGACAATTGTTCCCGAGCATCAAAAAATTGCATCGAACGAATACGCAATCGAAGGCCAAGTCGACTCCGTTGAGTGTTTTGGCCGAGAGTGCATGATCTACATGGGGGGGATCGACGGAACGATCTTGGAAACCGGTTTCGACGCTAAATCGGAACGGCTGGAAAAACAAGAGCTGTTTGCCGTTCGGCGGCAATCCGATCCATCGCTAATGCCGGCACATGGTGAGAAGGTGCAGCTAGTCATTGATCCGCACCGGCTTCTGTTTTTCGATCGAGAAACCGGAAAGACCATTGTGTAGAAACTGTGGCATAACACTATCAATATTGCGTCTCGTCAAGCACTATGCCGTCCGACCGGTTGCCCAGATAGCAGTGGATCTGTGGGTCGATTTCGTAATCTATCGAAGTCACCGAGCCATCACACATGGCCATGCAGAATGTGGCCGGATGGGCACTGCCGAATCCGTAAGAGAAGTTGAAGCCTTCCATGTCCCGTCGCGGTTGATATAAACTTGATGTATTCGGATCGGTAGGATCGAAGAACGTATAGCGGCAGATATCCCAGTCGTGTCCCACATAGAATCCGTTGTCGTCACCGGCCGCGTTGCCATTGACGTATTGGTCGGGAGTCACATACTTTTCGCCCACAAGGTACGTGCTACTTGTTCCATCTTGAACTTCCGAGAGCTTTACGCTGCTGCCGCAATACGAAATTCCGGTGTGGTTTGAGTAGTCGCCCGCAAAAAACTTGATTGTCGAACTGCCGGCATTTACGGCGAAGTCGTTTTTGGCGAGACCGGTTGGCATCTGGATATTTCGCCAGTGTTTGACGTTGGTATACGCACCCAGGCCGTATGTTCTTGGTGACCGGCGTGAAGGACAATTGAAAGTTGCTATTGGAACGGTAACCAGTTCCGCCCAGATTTTCTGCCGTTCGGCATCCGGCCGGCCCTCGCCTTGTCGGCGAATATCGCCCTGCTCGACATAAGGAAGGATATTGAAGAAAAAACCGCCTTTCTGTCCTTGTACGTACCATGAACCGCCCGCGTTAATAGCCTTCGACGTAAATCCAAGGTCCGGTTCTCCCACCGTCCATGGACTGTCGCCTCCGGTGGGGAAAAACCCATGTGTTTGTTCGTGTATTAGCGACCCCAAGGCAATTTGCTTGAGATTGTTCTTGCATTGAGATCGCCGCGCGGCCTCGCGGGCAGCCTGCACCGCCGGCAATAAAAGAGCGATTAAAATACCGATGATGGCAATCACAACAAGGAGTTCGACAAGCGTAAAACCGTGTATGAGTGATCGGCGATGTTTGCCTTCCAAGCAGCAAAATAAGACGGTCACTATTAAGATCTCCTGAGAGTTGTGCGGCCCAGCCAATTGCCTCACGGCAAATTACATTTTATATATATTTCTGAAACATGCAAGACAAGAGAGTATGTTTTCACGAAAATCTGTACTCGACACACCGTTTCTAGTATATAAGAGGGGGGTGACGGTAAGTCAGGATGAAGTTTGGCATGCGAAGGATAGTGACGCGCCAATCCGGTTTAAGCAGCCGCCCGGATCGGACCCTTGGGGCTTTTTAGATCGAAAAGCCCGAATACTTCGTCCTGCGTGAGCCCCATTTTCCGCTGGCTTCCGCTTCCGGAGAAAATTGTGTCGAACAGCTCGCGTTTTTCTTCGAGAATTCTGCTGATTCGCTCTTCGATGGTGTCGAGCATCATGAAGCGGCTTACGGTTACCGGCCCGGTCGAGCCGATGCGATGCACGCGGTTGATGGCCTGATCCTCGACGGCCGGATTCCACCAGCGATCGTAAAGGAACACATAACTGGCAAATTGCAGGTTCAGCCCCACGCTTCCGGCCCCATAGCTCAGCAGCATGACGTGCGAATCAGGATCCTCGCGAAACTGTTTAATCTTCACATCGCGCTGCCGCGAGGGGATGCCGCCGTGGTATTCCAAAACTCCGAACCGTCCAAGCCGCTCGCTGAGCGTTTTGAGCGTGCCCACCCATTGGCTGAAAACAATGGCTTTGCGACCGCTTTGGGCAACTTCTTCCAGATCGGCTTCCAGACGTTCGAATTTAGAACTCATGCCGCTTGCCGGATCAAAGTTGCAGATTTGTTTCAGCCGTAAAACCAGCTCGAAAACATGCTGGATGGAAAGCTGGTCGCCCAGAGAGTTGAGTTGTACAACGCCCTCATCCTCGGCCCTCTGGTAGGCCGCCTGCTGTTCGGGTGAAAGATCCAGTTCGGCGTCGCGAAACATTTTGGGCGGAAGATCGATCAACCCACTATCCTTGGTGCGACGCAAGACGTAGTCACGCACGGTCTGGCCCATTTTCCGCGGACGGAGGTCGGGCGAGAGGAAGCCGGGCGAGAGAAATTCGAAAATGCCGACCAGATCTTCGGTGCTGTTTTCGACAGGCGTACCGGTAAGTGCCCAGCGCCGCCGACTTTTTATGGATCGCGCGGCCTGGCTGGTCGCGCTGCGGCGGTTCTTGATGCGTTGCGATTCGTCCAAAACAACCAGATCGAATACCGGCTTGTCGTCGTTCGATTCGCCGTCATACGGCCCGTCGGCGAAGAACTCCAGATCGCGGTTCAAAAGCTCATAGTTCGCGATTTTTACCGGCGCGTCGGGCAGTTGCCATCGCCACCGACGCTGCTCTTGATTACCTTCGATTACGGCCACGGGAATCTCTGGCGCCCACAGCGCGAATTCACGCAGCCAGTTCGTCACCAGCGGCTTGGGACAAACCAGCAGAATCCGTCTCAGTTCGCCGCGATGCAAGAGCAGGCGAACCGCGGTAATGGTTTGCATGGTCTTTCCCAAACCCATCTCGTCCGCCAAAATAGCCGCATGGCGGGGGTAGAGAAAAGCCACGCCCGCGAACTGGTAGGGGAACGGTTCGAAAGGAAATTTCAGCGACCGTTCGACCATCAAACTTTCCAGAGACGGCTGCAGAATGTAGTCCAACCGGTCCTTGAGCTTGACGACGTCGCGAGGAGGTTGAATTCGCGTGGATGTCTTGGGGCCGGAAAATATTGTGGGCTTGGTGGTTGCCGATTGCGATTCGTCTTGGACAAGCGAATCGCCCTGGAACGAATCGTCGACCGGGCAGGAGAACGTAAAACTCTGTACGCGTGGGCGAGGTCCGCGGCCGATGGGTATGGAAACCACTCGTGGGGAATGGCCTTTGAGCATTGCCGCCAAACATGGCTGGTCGACACACTCGACACTCAAGTTTCCCAGTTCGACACTCCAGCTTTCGCTCTCAACCGTCAGGTCGATACTTGAAACATCCGGTTTTTCGTCGGGGCGCCAACTTGCAATACCGCTGGAATCAACGGCTCCCATATCAATCGCATTGAAGAGGCCGTCCATTAGCTCTACCGCCCTCCCCGTCGCGCCTCTTCGATCGCTTCGCGAATTCGCATGAAAGGTTCAGATAGGTCAAACGATTCGCCCAGATCTTCCAGCCGCTCGATAACGGCTCGACGATCCTCGCTCAATCGAGAGGGAACGGCCAAGTGATTACAGCCTAAGTGGAACTCTTCCAGAGCCAGTCCGCTGCAGTGGGCAGAATCAATTCGCCATGTTTTTTGTAAACTTGGAGCCGTAGACTGGGAGAGCGATATATCATAGGCCGGCGAATCATCATCCCCCACATCATTATCATTGGGAGGCGAGACAACTAAAGCCACCGGCATTTCGACGAAATCTCGAACCGAAAGTGCCGCCGGTCTGTCGGTGCAAACCACCATTGGGTGCGACGTAGCCTTGGCAAGCAAGGTTTTACCGATTTGCTCGCCATATAGATAAGGCTCCAGCGTGGGCCCGTAGAGAATCTCCTGGGCCCGATTGGGCTTTATCGGAGCTGTACAGTGGAATTCCAGCGGCCTACCGTTGATATTAAGGGTCAGATACCCCCCGAACAGTCCTTCCTGTCCGTAATCCAACACAGTGAGAAACCCGAGCGTTGGCATGGAGTTGGTGTTTTTATTAACGTCCTGGGCCATAATTCTCCCTTAGCTTGCCTAACTATGCGGGACATCCCGTTTTCTCGAAGCAGCATTTCTATGCGTCTGTTTAACGGACTGCTTGGACGTGGATCGGATCCGTACGGCTGGGGACTTTAATCGGGTCGCTCCAAATGTGCTACCCGCCGGGTGGTACCATCCCTTGTGTGACCGGCGGTAATTCAAGCGATAATCTTGAGCATTTTTTGTTAGTATCGCCCATTCTTTGGCACCAGATACTCGACTTTTAGTGCCATTGCTGTTTATACTGGAGAGTGGAGGGGATAAACCACTATGAGTAATGAATACCGACCAGGTCAACCAATGTTCAGTCAGATCGATGTTTCTCATGCTTCGGCGGGCGCGCCCCGTCCGGGGCATCATTTACGCGGCCCGGCCGAGCCTAGTGAAAATACACAATTGTTGCGCGAGATTCTCTCAGCGCAGGACCGACAGAACGAGTTACTGGAAGAATTGGTAGCTCAAATCGGCGCGGCCCATCGTCAGAGGGCGGCGGAATTGGGCGATTGGAAGCAGGCCAATCCCGAGTTGGCGAGAAACTGCCGCCATGCGGCAGAATCGCTCAGCAAGGTACAGACTGAATTCCTTACCAGTTTGACCGAAGAAATCCGCGACAACTTCGACGCGCTTTACGATGGCGAGTTCATGTTGAACGAATTTGTCGATCGTTACGGGCCGCGGCTGGCGCACCTCAACGGCGTGTTGCAGGTGCTCACTCAACTTAGCAGTGTTCCCAGCCCGACCAATACGCCCAACACTCCGTAGTCACTATTTCGTCTGGTTGAGCTCCGACGATTTGCCGTTTGTAGTTCCGCCTTTAGGCGGCAAACGTCTGACCAAGACGGCTCAGGATTCATATATTCCGCCTAAAAGCGGGACTACAAACGGAACTCAAGCTCCCGAGCTATCGTGGGTACATCTATTTTGCAATTAGCGTTCGGTATCGCTCTAGGGGCGCTATTACTTGTAATAGTCGCATGTGGGCCGCCCGCCGCCGATGTAAAACATCCAGGCACAGCCGAGGGTGGCCGTGCTGCAAATGTCAAACTAGACGGTGCATGGCCGCTTTTTCGAGGCGATCCGGCGGCCACCGGCATGGCTCGTTGCGATTTGCCGGCCGAACCCGAACTGCTTTGGACCTTCTCGACCGACGACGGCGGTTTTGAAGCCACGGCCGTAATCGCCGACTCGATGGTGTACGTCGGATCTACCGACGGACGACTCTATGCCGTTCGACTCGACAACGGTAAAAAGTCCTGGGATTATCCCACCGAGTTGGGTTTTGTGACCGCGCCGGGTGTCTACGACGGTAGAGTTTATATCGGCGACGATGATGGGCGTTTCCACTGCCTGGATGCCAAGACGGGCAAACTGATCTGGAAGCATGATGCCGAAGCCGAAATTAACTCGGCTGCCAATTTTTATCGCGGCAACGTACTGTTCGGTTCGCAGGATTCGGTTTTGTATTGCCTCGACGCAAAAACCGGAAAGCTCATCTGGAAATTCCAGAGTAACGATCAGATTCGCTGCAGCCCGAGTATTGTCGGCAACCGTGCTTTTGTGGCCGGCTGCGACGGCGAGTTGCATGTTGTCGACCTGGAGAAAGGTACGCAAACCAAAGCCGTCCCTCTCGATTCGCCTACGGGATCCACTCCGGCCCTTACAGCAGCGGGCAAAACGTCCGACGGTCGTTCTTCGCCGGGCATGGCGTT
>JAFGTN010000479.1 GCA_016934075.1 Pirellulales bacterium | reverse complement strand
CGATCGATGCCCAACGCGATGCCGCCGTGTGGCGGAGCGCCGTATTGAAGTGCGTCGAGCAAGAATCCGAAACGGTTCCTGGCCGTTTCTTCGTCGATGCCCAACAGCCGAAAAACCTGCTGTTGCACTTTCTGGTCGTGGATTCGGATAGTGCCACCCCCGGCCTCGAAACCGTTGATAACCAGGTCGTAGGCCAAGGCGCGACACGCGCCGGGGTCGCTCGACAAACGATCGGCATCCTCGGGTCTTACGGCCGTGAAGGGGTGATGCATCGAAGCCCAGCCGCCTTCCTCTTCGTCGTAGGCGAAAACGGGGAACTCGACCACCCAGGAGAAATGCATCTCTTCGGGATCGTACAGTTCCAACTCCGAGCCCAATCGCTTACGCAGCCCGTAAAGGGCCTTGCATGTTACTTCGAACTGGTCGGCCACGAACAACAGCAAGTCGCCCGGCTGGGCATCCAGCTTTTTGCCGATTTTTTCGAGCATCTCCGGCGAAAAATTCTTCGCGCTGGGCGAGGCCAGCTTGCCTTTTTCATCGACCTTGAACCAGCAGAGCCCCTTGGCTCCGAAATCTTCTGTTATGTAGGCCGTCAATTCGTCGATGCCTTTGCGAGAATACTTCGAGGAGGCGGACTTGGCATTGATGCCGCGCACTCGGCCGCCCGCATCGGCCGTGCCACGGAACACACGGAACTCGCACTCGGCCGCCAGGTCTGTAATGTCGACCAACTCCATGCCGAAACGCAGGTCGGGCGCATCGTGCCCGAACCGTTCCATGGCCTCGTCGTAAGTCATTCGCTGCAAAGGCAACTCGAGTTCCTTGCCCATCAGTTCCTTCACCAGACGGGCAACCAGCCCGTCGATGATGCCGATGATGTCATCCACTTCGACAAAGGCCATTTCCAGGTCGAGTTGCGTGAATTCCGGCTGGCGGTCGGCTCGCAGGTCTTCGTCGCGGAAGCAGCGGGCGATTTGCACGTAGCGGTCGTAACCGGCGATCATCAAGATCTGTTTGTACAACTGCGGCGACTGCGGCAAGGCATAGAACATGCCCTGTTTGACACGCGAAGGCACCAAATAATCGCGGGCTCCCTCGGGCGTGCTGCGACCGAGGATGGGCGTTTCCACATCGATGAAATCATGTTCGTCGAAATAATCTCGCATGATCTGCACCATGCGGTGCCGCAATAGGAGCGTTTTTTGCATTTCCTGGCGGCGCAAATCGATGTAGCGGTGTTCAAGGCGGATTTCTTCGGTGGGCAGGGTATTCGAGCCGGGCTGGAAAGGAGGTGTTTTGCTGGGATTGAGGATCTTTACGGATTGCGCTCGGAGTTCAATGTCGCCCGTTTCCAGCTTGGGATTGGTCATACCCTCGGGCCGCGCGCCCACCTTGCCGGTTACGCTGATGACGAACTCGGAACGCAGCTTACGGGCGATTTTTTGGTTTTCTTCTCCGGCTTCGGGTCCAAAAACGACCTGAGTACGGCCGTATCGGTCGCGGAGATCGACGAAGAGGATTCCGCTATGGTCGCGCCATGTATCGACCCAGCCCGAGAGCGTCACAACCTGATCGACATGTTCTTCCCGCAATTCACCGCATGTATGAGTCCGCAACAAGTTTACATCTCCACTTTACTGTATAATGTCGAGCAGTATCCGCAGTATCTAAAGGGTTAATCGATTCAATAATTAACTATTTTTCCGGGCAATGTTTCGCGATGGCCTTTGATTTTTGAGTTTGGAACTGTGAATAGGATTGGCGACCTTTCAGTAGCGGATAAGCTTGAATTCCATGCTTGGCAATCGCATATTTCAAACTCCCCATTTTAGACAGAGCCGTGCATGATGCATAGACCGGGCATTCACAATCAAAAAAATAATAAAACCCCCTCCCTAGATTTGAGGTGGGACAAAGGCCTATTGGAGTTGTAAACTTATTTGCGGGAATTAGTAAAAATTTGAGGGGAATATTGTTGCGTTCCGAATTGAATCCGCTATAATCCGACATTCAGTGGAGATGATAGCAGTGAAAATAGCCTCTATGAATGCTCTATGTATTGTGCAGGTTTAGGATCTGTTCTCCTCAACGAATAGTACTTATCAATTACTTAACACCGATCAGCAGCAAGGAAAGATCTATGAAGATTGCAATTAAAGTTTCGGTAGTAGTGTGTTTATTCATGTTGTCGACGTGCGTCTCAGCGTCTTTGATAGACTATGCTGGAAGCGCATATGACGGCTGGGCCGGAACGGTAAGCTTTGACTCATACAATCCACCATTCAGTACTATTCCAGGGCTGCATGGAACTGTGGAGTATGTAGTGTTTGCCCCAGGCGACTTTCCTACGGATTGCGTAGGCTATACCCCAACCCCTGGTGAGTTTGTTTACACTTACCAGATTACTCCCGACGCAGATAGCTATGTAGTTTCGGGATTCGAGGTAGAAATACAAAACAGCGCCGACAATCCAGGCAGCTTTACCGGCGATTATGTGAGTGGTACTGGGCTGAATACTCCTGCCTCGCTTGCCAATTGGAGTTTTGCTGGTGTACCCTCGGGTACATCAAGCGTTGGCTTGGCTTTTTCGAGTCCTTATGCACCAATTAATTTATACGGCTCGTGTATAGATTCGGGAGTTACTGCCGATATCGACGATATTCCCTCACCCGGTGAAAATGTTCCAGAGCCATCCACACTCGTCTTATTGGTGCTTGGAGCGAATTCGTTGATATTAGCCCGCAGACGACACGCGTAGGTTAGATAGCGCGTCGCATCTAGGTAGTCCAAATAGTGCCTACTGAGAATAGCAACACGCATCAGCAACACAGCAAACAATCATTTTGAATATCTAGTTGACTATTTGGATTTCAGGAAATCCGGTACAAAATAACGTAGGCGTCTTTGGCAACTGAAGGTGATCTGGTTGGCATGGTTAGACGTCAGTAAAAAGTTCAGCACGATGCTGTATGGACGCCAATTGTAGAGTAATTGTAGAGTAGTGGTTAAATAAGTAGAAAATGACCATCATTGGACATGCGAAGGAGATGGACTGATGTGTAGATATTCTAATCTTCTGAATACTATTGTTGTCCTGCTAATGTTAACCGGCTCGGCGTTAGCGAGTGGTATTCTGCCCGGAGATTCTAACGCATACATACAGGGTGACCAACTATTCTACAACTATTATACCGGATCTCGTGAGATCAATGCTGTCGTCGAATACGCGGTTTATGCTCCCCTAAGCCTTGGCAATTCGTTTGAAAATACTTTTGGGGAAGTGGCCGAAATAGGTGACGACGACTGGGTCTATGCATATCAAATATTTAGTAATGCCTCCCCCGATGCTAATGAAATAAGCGCATTCACGGTTGGCTTGAATGGGGGCGACGAATTGCCGATTTACATCGGCTCTATCGTAGATACCAGCATTCCCAATACCACTCCTCCGTCAGACAATTATTTTGTTCAGACTCCGCCGGATCCGCCAGTTTCAGCAAAATGGAATTTCGTTGATACGGAAAATAACGACGCCGGAATACCAAACGATGGAGGTGTATCAGACATTCTGTTTTTTACAAGCCCATTTGGACCGGAAACAGATTATGCCTCCTTGATGCACACTCGTGGATGCACGTCTACACTGCCCAGTCCGGTGCCCGAACCGGCAACACTTCACATGCTTATAATAATTGCGTTGTCGCTGATGTTCCGCAGAGTTGCATGTAAATACTGATCTAGTGCAATTTTGAGAAATAAACTATATTGTTTGAAAAGAGGATAAGAGTTCCGTATCTAGAGTTGCTTGGCATAAGAGGAGTCCCGGAGGGGCTGTTCAGCTTCCCATGAATAATGTCCCGATAGAGAGGCACAAAATTAATGCCGATCTAAAATCAAGTATGTGGACGTGTTTTTCGGGGGTCCGTCACCTTTAGAAATAGCGAGCATATCCGTGAAGCACTTCCCTATGGAGGCGTGCTGCCTTTCTAGATTTGTACAATTACTTGGTTTTGATTTAGAAATAAAAAAATGGCAATACCGTTGGGGTGGGGGGCGCTTCTGTATAGCCGTGTTTCTCACGCTAGCTGTCTCGTCGTTCTCATTGGGACAAATTGCTGAACAGAATGTCCTTGTCATTTACAACGACGCTAGTCCAGATGGGCTTGAAATTGCTCAGTATTATCAGCAAACACATCCTGGCGTTCAGCTGCTTGGTTTGACGGGCGTAACTACCTCCGAAGAAGTCTCTGCCGACTATTATCTGAGCACAATACGCCCACAGATTCTCCCAGCTTTGGACTCTTCGGTCGATGTGATCGTTACGACAAAAGGTCTGCCGTTGCGGATTAATGTCACTCAGAGTAATCCTACAAGCTACACCGACCCATTCGGAGTGTCACGTACTGTCGGCAATTGGCGGCCTTATTCAAGCCTGGAAAGTGAATTGGCCCGAATAGACACGATTAGCATGTGGGAACAGATGGGCGACCAGACGTACTGGAAGCCGTTACATCATGCCTGTAATCCCTATTACTATAAAAGCACATCGTTCGATCATGAAACCTACGGAATCAGATTAACCTCTCGGCTTGACGGTTTCACTGTTGATGATATTACAGGTTCTATAGACCGGGCTCAACAAGCTTTCCTTTATCCACAGACCTCGATTGCTCAGGTTGTAGTTGTAGATGATGATCCGAATGGACATTATGATAGGATGTCGCTGTTGAACGATCAACTAACGGCACGAAACCAGATGGCTATTTATGACACTACAAGCGCGGCCATCACTACCGCGCAAAATGTCATTGGATACGTCAGCCATGGCACGCACTCTACATATTTGCAGCCCGGCTATATTCCCGACCAGCTTGATTTTTTGCTGTCTGATGGTGCCGTCTTTCATACTCGTGAAAGCTATAATGCCATTACGTTTGCCGAAGATGAGACCCAAAGTCAGGGGCTTGTCGCCGAATGGATTGCCGTGGGCGGCACAGTGGGAGTTGGCCATGTTCAGGAACCTATTAACTCTATCGACAACATCGCACACGAAGACAAAATATTTGCTAAGCTCCTCGATGGTTACACATGGGCCGAGGCCGCTTGGGCTGCCACTTTTCAGCTTTCCTATGTAAACACAGTCGTCGGCGATCCGCTTATGACTTTTAGGGAATTGATTCCCGGCGATGCCACCAGGGACGGCATAGTTGACATCTCGGATTTAGGCAGTATGAGTGGCAATTACGGAGCCTGTGGAGAGCCTGGAGAGGTCATGTGGTGTTGTGGTGACTTCGATGGAAATGGAGTTGTCGACATCAGCGATCTGGGAATAATCGCGAGCCATTGGGGTGCTACTGCCGATTGGTATTCCCTTACCGCTCAAGCCGTTCCCGAGCCTTCTGCTCTAATGTTGGCCTTGGTGGGTTTGGTCACTCTGTTTGCACGGCCAAGACGGGGCAGTTAGTCGGTCGGAAATTCATGCACGTTCTTGCTAATACCTTGGTACAGCCATGCTATCGATAGCTCGGCGAAACGCATAAAGAGCATCGTTGTTCTAATAGCATGATAGCTTCATCTTTTCAGTGCAATGTCCTTGTCGAGTACGCGCTGTACTCACCCATGAGTATGGGAAATTGCTTGCACAATTTATTTGAGGAAGAAGCAGAGATCGGATAAAATGACTGAGGCCATGCTTATCAGATAGTTACGATAGAGAGACACTGAATTTATGCCGATCTAGTATCTAGTCGCGTGGGCGTGTTTTTCGGGGTTCGACATTCTTTAGGCATAGCGAGCTAATCCGTGAAGCACTTCCATTTCGGGGCCGGCTGGTTTTTTAAACGAGTGAATCTAAATCGGCATTTTGCCCAAAGGTTGAACCGGTGCTGCCGTTGCTTGCTGCGGCAGTTATATTTCCCTTTGGTTCTGCTGCTCATTTCAATAGCGACTCCGTATTCTTGGGGGCAAATGGCTCCCGAGAATGTCCTGGTCCTCTACAATGCCAATGCGGCGTCTGGTGGGGATAATATTGCCGGATACTATGCCGACATCCATCCAGGCGTTCATCTGTTGCCGTTGACCAATGTCGGCCTAGGCGAGGAAATACTAGCTGATGACTATCTTCGGGACGATGGTCTGGATAACGAGAATGTTAATGATGGAATTCGCAGGCAAGTGTTGGACGGATTGACAGACTTGGAAGGGCAGGGATATCGGATCGATGTGATCGTAACTACCAAAGGCTTGCCGCTGCGCGTTAGAATTGCGCAAGCCAATCCTTCGAGTTATACCGATCCGAATGGAGTGGAGCGTTTATCATATACTTGGCAGGCATATTCGAGCCTCGAAAGTGAGTTGGCCAGAATAGATACGATTAGCACGTGGCAGCAGATGGGCGATCAAACGTACTGGCTGCCGGAAGCGACTCATCATGCTCGTAATCCCTATTATGGAGCAGAAACATCTTTCGATCATGAAACTTACGGAACGCGGTTGACTTCGCGGCTCGATGGTTTCACCGTTGAGGATGTTAAGAGTTCCATAGACCGGGCCCAACGAGCTTTTCTGTACCCATCGGCCTCTGTTACTCCAGTCGTGATTGAGGATGATGATCCCAACGGACATTATGACCAAATGTTGGAGTTGAACGATCAGTTAATGATGCGAGATCAGCCGACCATTTTCGACAGGTCCTCTTCAGCCGTCACTACATCTCAACGAAACGTGATAGGATATGTCAGTCACGGGACGCATTCCAGTGAATTGTTTCCCAACTACATCCCCCAGCAGCTTGATTTTTCTCTGGCTGATGGAGCCGTTTTTCATACCCGTGAAAGTTTCAATGCCATCACGTTCGCTGAAGACGAAACCCAAAGTCAGGGGCTTGTCGCAGAATGGATAGCTGCGGGCGGTACGGTAGGCGTCGGCCATGTCCAGGAACCCGGAAACTCCAAGGAGACGGTCACGAACGAGGACATGATGTTTGCTATGCTCCTTGACGGCTACACATGGGCCGAGGCTGCTTGGAGTGCCACTTATCAGCTTTCATACGTAAACACTGTCGTCGGTGATCCACTTATGACTTTTAAGGAATTTCTGCTCGGCGACGCCAATATGGACGGTATAGTCGACATCGTGGATCTAGGTCAAGTTAGTAGCAATTATGGACTCCACGATGAGTCTGGAGAGATCATGTGGAGCCGTGGTGAATTCGATGGCGATGGAGTTGTCGATATAACCGATTTGGGGATAATTGCAAGCCATTGGGGTGCTGTTTCCGATTGGTATGTCGTCAATACCGCTGAAGCCATTCCCGAGCCTTCTGCTCTAATGTTGGCTTTTGTGGGAATAGTGACGCTGTCTGCACGGCGAAAACGTGAACCCACTAGTCAAGACGGGTGTCTTGGTGTATCCTGCCGGGCATGAGTGAATCTAATTGCATTACGCGTAGCCCGGAATTAATGAGTGTCGGCGATACCTGCCTGATGGTTGTCGACGTGCAAGAGCGACTGATCGGTTCGATTGCCGGTTGGCGAAAAGTCGTTTGGAACGTTCGTCGGCTCGTGGACGGCGCCAAGGCGTTGGGCGTGCCTATTGTGGCCACCGAACAATATCCCATGGGGCTTGGTGGAACCGTGAAGGAACTGTCCGAGCGGCTTGGGGATGTATATCCCGACGGCATACCCGAAAAAATGACTTTCAGTTCGGGTGGCTGTCCGGGTGTGTTTGAAGGGCTCCGCGATCGGGGGGTTCGGAAAATTCTGGTTACCGGGATCGAAGCCCACGTCTGTGTAGCGCAGACGGTATTCGATCTGATAGCCGACGGATGGCGCGTGTATGTGGCGGTGGACGCTGTGGGATCGCGTTTTTCGCTGGATTACAGCACTGCCCTGGCGAGGATGGATTCGGCGGGAGCAACGCTTACCACGACCGAGGCCGCCTTGTTCGAATTGTGCGAAGTGGCCGGTACGCCGGAATTTAAGGAAATAAGCCGTCTGGTCAAAGAATGCGAGCCGGAAACCGAGGCTTAGAGTCATCAGCAGGCCCGGCCACGAGCTAGACTAGTTGAGGAGGCCACCATGCCCAATACGCTCTATCTGCCCGAACTTCGCGAAATGCTTGCCGAACAGAATACGGCCGATCTGCGCGAGTTTTGCACGGCTTTGCACCCCGCGCGTACGGCCGAGTTCATGGAAGGATTGACGGCAGAGGAAGCCTGGGCCGTATTGCGCTATGCCGACATGCCGTTGCGGGCAGAGATTTTCGGTTTCTTCGATGAAGACAAGCAAGTCGAAATAATCGAAACCATAGATAAGGCGGAAATGGCCGACCTGATCGGCCACATGCCTCCCGACGATCGTGTCGACTTGCTGGACGAAGTGGAGCCGGCTGTCGTCGAAGACCTCATGCCATTGGTTCCTGACGAGGAACGCCGCGACATTCTCCGCCTGCAGGCTTATCCGGAAGACACGGCCGGCGGCGAGATGACCACCGAGTTCGCCCGGCTGAGCGAGGAGATGACCACCGAGCAGGCCATCGAACATATCCGCCGCCAGGCCGAGGAATTGGAAACGGTTTATTATCTTTATGTACTCGACGACAAGGATCATCTGCGAGGACTGATATCTTTCCGCCAGCTTCTCATGGCTAAACCGGGTACGAAAATTGCCGACCTGATGGAACGCGATATAGTAACCGTGAATGTCCTTGACGATCGCGAAGATGTGGCGGCCAAAGTAGACCGATATAACATTCTGGCAATTCCTGTGGTCGACGACGAGCACCGCCTGGTGGGTATCATTACGCACGACGATGTGATCGACGTCGTCCGCGAAGAAGCGACAGAAGACGCTTATCGTATGGCGGCCGTCGAGCCGCTGGATGAAGGATATATGGAATCGCCATTTTGGCAACTGATTTGGAACCGTGGCATCTGGTTGACAATTCTTCTGGTGGGTGCGGTTCTAACGGCCGTTGTATTGCAACCGCACCAAGAAACATTCAAGGAAATACCCTGGCTGGTTCTATTTATACCACTAGTGATTTCGTCCGGCGGCAATACGGGCAGCCAGTCGGCCACACTGATTATTACTGCGATTACGATCGGCAATATCTCGTTTGGCGATTGGTGGCGGGTAGTACGTCGAGAATTATTGATGGGAATGGTTCTTGGCGGAGCTTTGGGCATGGTGGGTTTCTTATGCGCATTTATTTTATTACGCGCCATGCCTGCTATCCCCGATATACCAGATATGACCGCCATGGAAGCACTGCATGCCGCGGCCACAATACCCATCACTTTGATGCTAGTTGTGATTTGCGGCACCCTGTTCGGTTCGACATTGCCTCTACTGTTTCACCGACTAGGGCTCGACCCGGCCTTGATGAGCAATCCCTTCGTGGCAGGTATCATTGATGTGGTGGGAATTCTGATTTACATGCAGGTGCTATATTCGATGCAATTGGTGTAGAAGCAATCTCGTTGTGCGTCACGAAAGCATCCTGCGAAACCTTCCTTACTATTGGACTTTTGCAAAAATGCGAGTCAAGGGCACATGTAAAAGAAAGCTTTGCGAAGCGAAGGTTTCTTTTACATTGTCTTGACTGACACTAATTCGTTGATAGATAACAAGTTAACATCTCTGCGTCGTTTAGAGATAATTTGCCGGCTGCGCCGCCAATTTATATCTAAGTGCCCTTGACTCGCAATTTTGCAAAAGTCCGGTTATTATTTGTCTTGCTTTATCTCATCCTTGCCGTCAGCCAACCAATCGAGGTTGAATCTGGCCAGGCCGATCTTTTCGTATTCCTTTTTCTTTCCAGTTTCGTAAACGACATAGATCATGCCGTTCTCGCCGGCCACCATATCACAATAGGCCCCGAAGCCGGCATCGACCGTTTTGGAAATTGGCCAGGTGCGGCCGTCGTCTCCACTGCTAGTGTCACTGAGCGCTTGAAAATCGGCCACTGATGGGCGCTTCAAAACCGGACAGTGGTTTTGTGATTAGTCGCTTTATTTATCGTCTTTTCTTGTGGTTTTGCTGCGGGAATTCCCGGATTTTGGCCTGACCGACGGGCATGGACCCGGTGGGCGCT
>JAFGTN010000478.1 GCA_016934075.1 Pirellulales bacterium | reverse complement strand
TATGGTTCCTTTATGGGAAGGGGCGCACCGGTGCCACCGGTATTTGTAGCGAAATGCGCCCGGGTGCCCCCCGGTTGTTGGTCGCATCAGTGCCCCCAGCTTCTTGGGTGGGATGGTTTACCTATGTTTCCGTTTGTGTTTCATGTTGTTCTCTGGGGTGTAATGCGTAACGGGAAGGACCGTGCCACAGGTCGCCACGGAAAACCACGGCCACAAGACCACTCTTTTCCAATCGAGCCACGGCACGTTTTACAGTCGATACATTCACGCCGGCCCGACGTGCAAGGTTGGCTTGCGAAGTTCGAGCAGTGCCGTCGCGGGTATCTCGCCATAGCAGCAGCCAGACGGCGATTTCCGCACGGCTCAAATCCCGTAGAGTGAAGTCGGCGAACGTGTTCAGCACGGCAAACCGGTCGGACGTTTTGCGTCGAGCCGGCTTCTGCTTCGCTCTCTTCGTGTTTGTGGGTGTGGTTACCTTCTTTGCCGGCGGCGCCGGCGGTTCCATCGGTGGCAGCACCTCACAGCCCGAAAGTGTTTGTGGTTCAGTTCTGGCACTCATCCGGCAAACTCCGCGAATTCCTCGAAGCCATTATCTGCCGGCTCGGTTCGATCCCACATTGTGGCCAAGGCCGATTGCAGCTTGCCAGACGTAGGTCTGTATTTGCCGTCGTCAACGGGCTCGAAGCGTTGCAGATTACGGTCGAAGATCAAGGCAATGTCCTTGGCTTCGGTGTGGCGTGCCTTCAGATGTCGAAGCGTTACTATTTCGGAATCTTGTTCCGGTACCAGAATAAAAGCATCATCGGCACCGAATTCAAGTTCGGAAGATTCTCGGAAACTGGCCAAGTTCAGCCCGTCGCCATCGTAACTCGAACGTCCTTTGCGGTCCTTTGTCCGTGAAACGGCGGCCACGATCACCACGGCCACGCCGGCGTCGGCGAATTGGCGCAGATAGTTCATGGTCGCATCGACCGAGCCCCGGCGGTCGGCATGGTCGCCTGGCGCCGAAATTCGTTGAATGTAATCCAAGACCAGCATATCAGCGGCGAAAGCATCGGCGGCGGCAGCTACGTTTCCCAGATCGAAAGGCGGGCAAACAAAGGCCAGCCGTTTGGTAAGCGGTTCCAAGGTGTGGATTGCCTGGTCGAGCCGGTCGGCATGTTCTGCATCAAACCGTCGATGTCGAATTGTGGTCACATCGATACCCGACAAGCGGGACAACTGCCGATCCAAGAGCACGCTGGCCGGCATTTCGATATTACACACTAAAACACGAAGCGTGGGCGTCAGTCGCAATGCATCAATAACGCATTGCATGGTAAAGGCCGTCTTACCGGCGCCCGGGCTTCCACCAATCAACGTAACCAGCTTGGGGCCGATTTCGATTCGGGCCAGTTCGCCCGAGCCGATGGGGTAGAGTATCGGCGCCTCGCCTGTCAGCACGTCATCGCGCCAAGAGTCGAAGATATTGTCGGCCGTCTGAAAATTCGCTTTTGTCTTAGCCATCGGTCGAGCCCCTTTCCTGGTACCACTCACCCCAGCCGAGAAAGCGACCGCATTGGCGGCAGTCGCGGCGGGTGCGTCCTTCGCTTAGTTCCACATCGACATATTCCGCCGATCCACAGCGGCAAGGCGCATCAAGCTTGCCGGTCGATACGGCCCTTGGTGGCAGCGGCTTGAACGGTGGCGGTAGTGTAGATGTGGCAGGTGCCGGCGTCGGCGCCAAGCGGTTCCATAGTGCGGCCAGTTCGTTTGTCGTCGGATTGGTCGCCCCTGTCAATTGCTGGCAAGACTGCCCCTCTGATCCCGTAGAATCGTCCGTATTGCATTGTTCAAGCTTCTCGGGTGATTCGTCATCTGGCGTGGTTTGCGTCGACTGTACGGCATCCTCGGGCGTCGCGATTGTCCCAACAGACGAAAGACCGCATCGAATCTGCCGACGGACCTCTTTGGGAGGCAAACCGGCATCAAGCGAGGGTTCTTCGAGCAATGCAATCGCCAGTGCCGGCGGGCACCCAAACTCGGCCAAGTTCGCGGCGGCGGAAAATAAGAGCCGGTGCCGATCACCCACGCTGGCCCCGTCGCGGATGAAGTTGAGCGTCTGCCGGTTGAGCGTGGCGCCCTCGATGTTGCCGGCACGTAGAGCGGCCTTCGCTTCAATTTGCTCGGTTACTTGTCGGCTAGCCATTTGCCAATCGGCCACGGCTTGATCTTTTGGGGCTAGTGCGTCCGGTAAGTCAAAAGCTTCTGGTTGTTTGGCCCGATCCAATATTGCATCAAGCGAAAGACCCATCAACTCATCGAACGAAAGCCAGCGTTTATGAAGGCCCGTCTTCGGGTGCCGGCTGTTTGGCGCCCGAAATGCTCTAACACGATCATAAACTCCTGTGTCAATTGCCACGCCGGCCTGTTCGGCCGTGTTCTCAGCAAACCGACGGGCAACTTGGTGAAACACATCGGAAGGCTCGGGCGACCATAGCGCGGTCGGCAAGCCAACATGAAACCCCTTCGACCCCGAGAAAAAAATGAGTAAGGCTTCCTCGGGCAGCCGGTACCGCTCATCAAGCAAACTTGCCAATCGTCGAGCATCCGTCAAAGCATCGCCCAGTTCTTCGCAGTCGATGTCGAACCACAACCATGGCGACCAGCACGGCCCCGCATAGCCGGCCGTCGAGCCGGTTTCAGTCAACAGCCGGCGGAAGTCTTCACCAAACTGGAAAGCCGATAGATAGCCTTCCCGTTTGACTTCCGCTTGTTTGTCACATCGGGCATACCCGGAAAACGCGCCAGCGGCATCAACCAGCCGGCGGCGTTCCCAGGTCGGCCCCACGATACGAAATCCGTAGGGCATGTTCGTCACTTGTCACCTCCTTCAGCCTCTAGAGCATCGGTGTCGAAGGACGTGTCAACTGGTCCGTCCGGCTCGGCTGCGTCGCCGGTATTCGGTGCAAAGGCGTCTTCCTCGGGCGTGTCGATCCCTATTACCTCAAAAGAGCGAACCCGGTTGTACTCGTTGCCGTCATCGTCGCCAGAGAGCTACGAGGAGTACCGTCGCGTCGTGGCCGATTACCTCGGTGACAATAGCCAGAGCCAGGCTTCCCAAGGCTCTGCGTCGCCATCAGACCCCAACGATTGGACCGTTGCCGAATTGGTGGTGAAATATGACGATTTCGCAAGCAAGCACTACGTAAAAAATGGCGAACCAACCGACGACCGGTATCGTGCCGCCATCGGCCCCTTGGTCACCATGTTCGGCAGCACGCTTGCCAAGGAATTCGGCCCGAAGAAGCTGAAAGCACTTCGGGAATGCATTATTCAGCGGGGAAACATCCGGACGGCCAAGTTTGACGACCTGGGAAACCTTGTCACACCCGGCGAATCCCTGGGCCGGGGATATGTAAACAACCTGATGAAATCGGTGGTCCGTATATTCAAATGGGCTGTTACCGAAGAGAAGGTTCCGCCTTCCGTTCCTGAAGCTTTGAGAGCGGTCGGCGGACTACGGAAAGGACGCGACCCAAGGGTTCGAGAGCCCGAACCGATCAAGCCGGTTCCGGAAGAGCATTTTGGGCCGGTGGTCGAGGCATCGTCTCCGCAAATTGCCACAATGCTACAAGTCCAACGATTGGCTGGAATGCGGCCAGATGAGGTGACAATTATCCGACCCTGTGACATCAACCGAAGTGGGACCGTGTGGGCGTACCGGCCCAATAGTCACAAGCTGGATTGGCTTGACCAGGATAAGGAAATCCTGCTTGGCCCACAAGCACAAGCACTTCTGCTGCCGTGGATTGATCGCAAAAAGCCAGACCAATACCTTTTTTCACCACGCGAAGCTGCGGAAGCAAACGCCCGAGAGTTGGAAAAGCAGCGAAAACAGCCTGACTCGAAGAAGGTGCGACTCAGCAAAGCGAGAGCACCTCGTGAGCACTACGACGACAGAGGCTACCGCCAAGCCGTGATTCGGGCTTGTCGCCGTGCCGGTGTTCCGCAATGGTCTCCCGGTCAGCTTCGCCATAGTGCGGGTACCGATATTCGCCGCGAATACGGTGCAGAAGCGGCCCAGCTTGTCTTGGGCCATCGGAATCTCTCGACAACGGAGATCTATGCCGAGAAAAATCGTGGGCTGTACGAACAAATCATCAAGGAAATCGGGTAGAATAGGCTATGCCCCGTCGCGTGGCCGGTTGCCGTTTGCGGCATCACCCTTGTCCAACAAGGTGCGGTCCGCGGCGGGGCTCTACTTGATCAGGCCTCGATGTCGAAGGATTGTCTGAGCCTCTTTTACCTTTTCTTCCACAGATGGCTGTTTGAGCTTTGCTGGCATGCCACTAGGTTCCGTATCACTTAGACGATCGAAGAATCTAGCCAGTGCCTCAACGCTAGTACAGTTGGTTCCGCCAACTCGGACCAGGTCTAGCTGTCCGTCCTCGGCCGCTCGAATAAATCTCTTTTCTTTCCTTCGCGAGAAACATTCCATAAGTTGTCTTAGCATAATCCGCCTCTTCATTTCGATCTCTAAAGCATAATTTCAGTTGCCAATCAATTTAACACTCTGGCCAAGTTTGGCAGTGATTATTGTCACAAGCAGCGAGGCGTGCTCAATCCCCTGAATCGAAATCGGTTCGTTGATGTGAAAATAGAACAGTTGGCCGGCTTTCAATTCATGAGTATATTTGAGAGCAGTAAAAGATACTCGCCCTTCCAGGCAGTGAAGGATAACTTCTCCTTGAGCTTCATGTGTCGGAATTGTTTCACCGGCGGGGATGATTAAGTGGACAATTTGCATATTGTCGGTCTTGACCAAGAGCGACTGCATTCTAATTATTGGCTCCGCCGCAAGCTGCTGCACGTCTACTGTTTCTCCAGGTTTCACATGTGGCTGGACCGTGGCTGGATGTTCCTCTCGGTCTTTGAAGTCGGACGTGTGTTCAGGATGGTCTGGGACTATGTTCATCGCTCGTATTCCTCATAAATTTTGTTTAAGTCTGGTGTGGGTCATCCCGTATCTATTTACGAAATGTGGGCTTAATGTTGCCATGTTCATTTATATTGAGAATCCCACCAGTTGCATGCTAATCCCAGAACGGTTCGGCAAGCGATGCTCGGAAGATATACCAAGAAGTAGATACTTATATTCATAATCCATGTCAACATTTCATCTTCTCCCATTTGCGGCAAGTTAACCGTATATTGCCATGTGAGGAGTATCTCAAAAATATGGCGATTTCACTAACTCTCTACGCAATGTCCCGGCTTCGCACAAACGATTCACAGAGTCTTATAGTCACGCCGGTTCCGTCATCAATTTCACTTCTGGGATAGCAACTAGCAGTTTCTCAAGCCCACGACGAGACGTCTGGGAACTATATGCCACTCGAAAAGCGCAATAATAGGAACCTTGTTCCTCGTCTATTGGCTCACTGGTTTTGAAAACAAATGATCGAGCAAGACGATCGAGAAGCCACTGGGCATTTGTGATACCTTCTACTCGCAACCTACAATTGTGTCCCAAGGGGCGGATCCATACGGGGAATGCATTCATGATATTACTCCAAATTGATACTATTGGTGCTTGAAGGGCTACTAAACGGTCCTTCAAGCAGGGATGCTGAAAAACGGGATTCTGTTGGAAGCCCTCCATCCATTGGCAGTGCAAGGCTCAAAAAAATATTTTCACTCGTTCAAGGTATTACATTTTTCATTAATTACAGCAGGGACATACAGGCAACCTTCTTTGCGTAGCTTTACCAAGCTGTGGCTAATGGGTGAGTCGCTGTGCCCAGTTCGCCGCATGCCCAACCGCCGGGCGCTTGAGGAACGCGGTCCAGAACATTTCCTCTTTCTCGCCTCGGGCGTAACTGACCGTGACCAAGTCCCAGCCGTCCTGGCCAAAGGTGTTCAGTTCCTGGGCTAGGTACGTGTCGGTCTTCCGTGAGATGGACATGTACTCCCAACGCTGTTGTGTATGAACGATCGTATTTGTGGTCATTTCTTTCCTCCACAAGGATATTTCCGGTGTACATCTCGCGATTTTAATTTAATTTGGTCCACAATCCTGCTCACCCCCTCTACTCCGTTCGCCGCTCTCATGGCAGGACGACGCTGGTTCTCGTACTGAATGCTACCCGAAAGCGTCACCTGTCCGTTACGGACAGTAGCGGTGATTTGGGATTGTGATCCTATGCTTGTTCGACTGAGACGCTGATTGATTTTCTTGAGAATCGTTTTGTCCGATTCGAATCTTTTGTGTAACATGGCGGTATCTCCATTAGAGGATGTTTTAGTTGAACAAATAACCACAACTCAGTTCCTCGTAAGTAACTCGCTTTCTATGTTATGCTCCTTCACTGAGCGAAATGGCATCCGTTTCCCCAGAGACGAGTTCCGTCATGGCTGATTCTAACTTGTCTCCCAAGTCCTGGATTTCAGTGGCGTCTCGGCCGAACCTGTCTGCGATGTCGTATCTGCAGCGTAGCGTCCTTGGCCTCTCTCCTGCTGCTAGTGCCTTCCCTAAATCCATGATTCTTGCAACCAAGTGCCGGTAACGCTCCGCTGTTGCTGTGGAGATATGTTCGGCCGCAAATGGGCGTTGCAGATAAGAAGTCATGGCAACAAGGCCCCATGGTTCCGTAGGAACTACACCTCCTGTAAAGCGAAATATTCCGTAGCGGTTCAACAGTCCATCAAGGATGATACGGTTGGTTTGCAATTCCCGAATCATTGCCGCCAACTGTTCACGGTATTTGTGTAATTGTGCAGGTTTTGTCATAACTGACCTCCTGTTGTGTAATTTATTTACAGATCTTCTTCGCCAGATCCGTTCCATTGGAGAAATTCATGTTTCTCTTTCGAGTTGAAGCACATCGTCGGGACGGTCGATTCACAATCTCCACATACTTCGATCTCCGACTCTACCCTCAGACTTTGCGATTCTGATGCTTCGATCGCTTCGAGCACTGCGGCGAGAGCCAGTTGATTGACGTGAAAAGATTGGGTGCAGCCATGCACAATGATATGCCCGTCACGAACCTCGACACGCAAGTCCCGGACGCGACCGTCGGTTCGTCGCTTGATTGCACATTCCAGACGACCTTTGTAGTCGTTCAATGTGAAACGGAGTCGGGGATGGTCGAGGAGACCACGAATTCGCTCCGCCAATCTATCAGGTGTCAACGGTTTAAGCTGGTAGTCGCAAATCTGAAAGCATTCCACGTCCTTCATAACATGAGAATCATGGCTATGGTCTTCAATTTGTGAATTATTCCCTTTAACATGATTAACTCCGAATGCAGACAAGTGTCATGCAACTGTTTTTAGTCATTAGAACACCGATAGTGGAGAGCTCAGCATCATCAGAGCCACACCTCCTCTCCGAGTACATCGCTCTGCACTTCATGGAAGTCAACAGCCTCGGCGAATACTTCAGCGTCGTAATCTGCGTCGAAGAGGACATGCAGGGTCATTATCACGCGAAAAACCTTTATCGGCGCAGGTGCGATGTACTCTCCCACCCGAGGAATCTGTTGGACGTCGCGAATAGCGGTCGTCCACGGGCCTGAATGCTGATCGCGGTAGTGGATGCAAATTTTCATACAGATGGGTTGTTCAGCAGGCGTGTTCATTGGTCGCTTCTCCTTTACGTGGGACAGGTCCCACTCCCGGACGATACTGATAGTCGGATGGTACTGAGACTTCTCCTCATTGTGGATTGGATTCAACCGCGTCGGCCGCAGCCGGCTTGGCATGGGCGGTGACCTTAGATGCTTGACTATCATTCAAACCATCCCTGGCACATCGCATTTCCTCTGGTATAACAACGTATTGCTCGGGAATCACCTTCGAGGACATCACGCCGATGGAGAGACATATCTTCATCAGGTCATCAACGGGCATGCTTACTCGGTGAACCGAGCCGGCTGCGGCAAAGACGACGGCTCCAGACATCGGTACCGGTGAGGTTGGCACGTAGATGATCTGGCACATCTGGCCGTTAAAGCGGTAGACCCGATCGGAAACGAGCAATCCCAGGAACCCGGCGCCTCCCTCGTGGCCGAAGGCGCAATAGACGACGCTCATGCCCTGCATGGTGTCGGTCGGCTTGTGTTGCAGCAGGTCGACAATCTGGGCAACCGGTTTGTAGAGAACATTGATCAGCGGAATCCGTTCCACGGCGGCGTTGAACGCCTTTTCGATTCTCTTCTTCCCCACCGATTTCAGCATGACGCCCAAGAACCAGATGGCAAGCAGGACGGAAATCCAACCCAGCACGGATGCCACGATCGGATCGGTGACAAATCGAAGTCCCATTTGGAACAAGGCCTTGCCCACAAAGCTTTCCGGACCGAGCCACGCCTTGAGCAACCCGCCGACCCAGGCCATA
>JAFGTN010000477.1 GCA_016934075.1 Pirellulales bacterium | reverse complement strand
GCCGTCCAAGGCAACCTCGATCCCATCGTGCTTCTGACCGATCCGGAACAAATCAGACGCTGTGCCTGGAAAATCCTCGACTCGGTTGCGGGCCGCCCCGGCCATATCTTCAATCTCGGCCACGGCGTGCTACCACAAACGCCCGTCGAAAACGCGATCGCTTTAGTCGAAGCGGTACATGAATATAGGTGTGAGGTGTGAGTAGTCAGTTGTCAGTTGTCAGTACTCAGTTATCAGATAAACAAACAGGAAAGCGAATCATGAAAATCGAGCACATTGCATTGAACGTCGAAGATCCGGCGGCCATGGCCAAGTGGCATTGCGAGAACCTTGGCATGAACATCGCCAGCACCAACGGCATAGCCTGGTTTTTGGCCGACGATGAGGGACACACTATATTGGAAATCTACAACAATCCAGATAATCCCGTACCCGACTACGCCTCGATGAATCCGCTGGTTTTGCATCTGGCATTCGTTTCCGAAGATATCAACGCCGACCGCGGTCGCTTACTGGAGGCCGGCTGTACTTCTTGTGGTGAACCGACAAAGGGCCCCAATGGCGACGCCTTCGCCATGTTGCGCGATCCCTGGGGTCTGGCGCTGCAACTAGTCAATCGTTCGAAACCGCTTGTTTAAGATTATGTCCAGCATCGTCGGCTTCGACCGGCGTCCGGTTCTGTGTTTACCCCACGCAAATTGGGGGCCACATCCACGTATAGATAACTGCCGAAGGTGGTGTAAATGTGACAAAACCTGGAAAATGCATGATATAATAACCGCAATTCCCCTTTCATTGGCAAAAGTACCCCTGTGGCTATCGACAATCAAAAACTTATACAACATTAGAATTAACGACTTCCTTACAGTGCACTGTTTTTCGCAACAATCAACCGGCATTACGAAATGAGAATCTATTATGACAAACATCGCCAAGTCCACATTCGCGGTTCTACTCCTCGTCATGGCCATGTCGTCAGCCGGGTTTGCCGCTCCGGCCAATGCGAACTACGACGAGTCGAAGGTGCCCTCATACACCCTGCCCGATCTTCTGCTTACACTCGACGGGGAAAAAGTTACCGATGCCAAGACGTGGGAAGAAAAACGCCGCCCGGAGGTTCTGGAACTTTTTCGCAAACACATGTACGGTCGATCGCCCGGGCGTCCTCAACAAACAAGTTACCAACTCAAGGAAATCAGCAAACAGGTTTTTGGCGGCAAAGCCACTCGCAAACAAATCACTATCCATCTGGCGAACGATCAAAAACACGTCGATCTAGACTTGTTGATCTATTTACCCAACAAGGTAAAAGGTCCGGCCCCAATTTTTCTTGGTTTGAACTTCATGGGCAATCATTCCATTGAAAGCGACCCGGCCATCTTCCTCTCCAAGACGAAATGGTTTCGCAACAAGAAGGACGCCGGGTATGTGAATAATCGGGCCACGGAAAAGAGCCGCGGCTCATCGACCGCCCGTTGGCCGGTGGAAATGATTATCGATCGCGGCTTCGGTCTGGCCACCATCTATTACGGCGATATCGATCCCGATTACCACGATGAATTCAAAAACGGCGTACACGGTCTTTTTGAATCGGGTAATCAAAAACGACCGGGCGATGCCTGGGGTACGATCTCGGCTTGGGCCTGGGGTCTTTCCCGTGCCATGGACTACTTCGAAACCGACGAAGACATCGACCAGCGTCGCGTGGCCGTCTTCGGCCATTCCCGCTTGGGTAAAACGGCACTTTGGGCCGGTGCTCAAGACGAGCGGTTCGCGATTGTGATTTCCAATGATTCCGGCTGCGGCGGCGCGGCCTTGAGCAAGCGTTGTTTCGGTGAAACGCTGGCCAGGATGAACCGCGTTTTCCCGCATTGGAACTGCGAAAACTGTAAGCAATACGGAGGCAACGAGGCGGCCTTACCGCTCGATCAACATATGCTTATCGCCTTAGTGGCCCCACGTCCGATCTACGTCGCCAGTGCCTCCGGCGACCTTTGGGCCGATCCCAAGGGCGAGTTCCTGGCCGCCAAGCACGCCCAAGCCGTCTATGCCCTCTACGGCAAAAAGGGCCTGGACGTCGACGATATGCCGCAGCTCGACAAATCGGTGGGCCATTATATTGGCTACCATATTCGTACCGGCAAGCATAATATCACCGCATTCGATTGGCGGCAGTATCTCAAGTTCGCTGAAAAACATTTTGCGAAATAGTAACGGCGTGACTGATCCAAACGGTCCAAATACCGCACAACTGGAAACCGGCAGCGATGCCGTTTCGTGGGAACCTGTGCTTGCCGCAGTCCTAGTGGGATTGTTTTGTGCCATTTTTTTACTGGCAATCTGGCCGGACCTGCCCATGGCCTGGGACGAAGGCAGCGCGATCCTCCGCTCGCGTGGCATTGCCCGGTGGTTCGCGGATCCCAGCCTCGACCGCGACAGCATCGCGCGCGATTGGCAATATACAACCACTCTCGAAGGCCACCCGGCGCTGGGCGGCGTTCTGATCGCGGCCGGTAACAGTTTCGTGCCCCAATCCGTGCACCCGCTAACTGCCGCGCGGCTGGGACCGATCATGCTTTTCGGTCTGGCGGCGGCGGGCATGTTCTATCGCATGCGCAAGGACTTCTCGCTCGCGGCGGCCATCTGTGCCGTGGCGGCCATGATGGTCATGCCGAGGCTGCTTGCGCACGCGCATTTCACTACTTGGGACGGGCCGCTGATGTCATGCTGGATACTAGCCTGGGCCACCTTTCCAGCCGGACGCCGCGGGTGGAAACCGGCCCTTGTGT
>JAFGTN010000476.1 GCA_016934075.1 Pirellulales bacterium | reverse complement strand
TAAAGAAACGGCCTTCATTCGCGAGTTACAGTGGGACGTTTGGAGCCGGCATATCCAGCACGTGGATTTCACGCGAGTCTCGGCCGACGAAAAGGTCGAGGTCAGCCTCGCCATCGAACTCCGCGGCGAAGCCCCCGGCGTGAAGGAAGGCGGAATAGTCGAGCAATTATTGCACGAACTTCACCTGGAATGCCCGGTTACTTCGCTGCCCGAAAAAATCAGCGTCAGCGTCAATAATCTGGTCCTCGACGGATCGATCAAGGTCTCCGACCTGGAGCTTCCCCAGGGAGCAACGGTCGTTGGCGACGACAGCGCCATGGTTGTGCATTGCATCACACCTGTCGAAGCACCCGAGGAAGGCGAAGAAACCGTCGGCGAAGAAGAGCCGGAAGTCATCGGCGGCCGCAAGGAAGAAGAAGGTGCCGAGGAGTAGTTTCCCATTTGGTTTTTTGCCCGACCTGAAAAACGCGAGAATACCTACCGATGAAATTGGTGGTTGGGCTAGGGAATCCGGGACGCAAGTACAAAGACACGCGACACAACGTTGGCTACATGGTCCTTGCCGAATTGGCACGCCGTTACGGCAGTTCTTCGGTGCGGGCGAAGTTCCACGCTGATGTCGTGGAAGCGAATATCGAGGGCGAAAGAGCTTTGCTCCTCTCGCCCTTAACATATATGAACCTTAGCGGCACCAGCGTCGTGGAGGCCTTCGGGTTCTACAAGTTAGAGCTTGAAGACATATTAGTAATCTGCGATGACCTGAATTTGCCTTTGGGCAAATTGCGAATCAGAGCCAAGGGATCATCGGGAGGGCAGAAAGGCCTGGCGGACATTATCGACCGCCTGGGAAGCGAACAATTTGCTCGTTTGAGAATTGGAATCGGTGAACCGCCATCGAGTTGGAATGCAGCGGATTTCGTTCTGAGCAAGTTTAATAAACAGGAAACAACGGAAATTGAACTGGCCGTGCAGCAAGCGACCGACGCCGTGGCCCGATGGGCGCGAGACGGCATCGACGAATGCATGAATCGGCACAACTGAAGCGTACTCACAAGGAGTGTACTTTTGGCTGAAAACGTCTACGAGGGCATGTACATCCTCGATTCGAACCTGTATTCCCGTGATCCGGAAGCGGTTTCGGGGCAAATCTCCAAAATGATCGAAGCGGTCGGTGGAGAAATCATGGTCAGTCGTATGTGGGAAGAGCGCCGTTTGGCGTACCAGATCGACGGTCACCGCAAAGGCACATACTGGTTGACATATTTCCGCGCCCAAGGCAAGGAAATTGCTAATCTGGAGCGGCAGTGCCAACTCAGCGATACGATTATTCGCGTGCTTTTCCTCAAGGTCGACCCACGCATCGTCGACGCCTTAGTGGCCCACGCCCAAGCCGGTCCGGCCAAGGTAAGCGACGATTCCGACCTGCCGGATGACGATGACGATATCGATATCGATATCGATGAAATACACGAAGAAATCGCCGAAGAAACTACCTGATCGAGGATTGCTGCCGGCCTATAGATAATCGGCCGGCAATGACCGCTTGTCGGGTGTGGCAGTGGCTGCTTGTCAGCCCGTGAAGGGTATTATGTAGTAAAACTCGACATAAGTGGGGGAGTAGAACCGATGGCAAGTTACAATCGTGTTGTTCTCGTTGGCAATGTAACGAGGGACCCTGAAGTACGCTATATTCCAAGTGGGACGGCCGTGCTTGATTTGGGTTTGGCCGTGAATGATAGGCGAAAAAATCCAAATACCGGTGAGTGGATGGAAGAAACATCCTATATTGACGTAACCCTTTGGGCCAGGAATGCCGAAGTTGCCGGCGAGTATCTCAGCAAGGGCTCACCCGTCTTGATTGAAGGGCGGTTGAAAATGGAAAGTTGGGAACAGGATGGCCAAAAAAGATCGAAACTCAAGGTAGTGGGCGAAAAAATGCAGATGCTCGGTACCCGCGGCGGTGGAGGAAGCGGTGGTCGACAATACAACCAACAACAGCAACAATACAACCAGCAGGCACCGGCCGAACCTTCACAGGATATACCCCCCGCCGGCCCGCCCGACGATGAGATCCCATTTTAGTACGAAATAGCAACAGCCGAGGGCGGCTGTTCTACATAATAACTGGACTTTTGCATGTGCTCTTGACTCGCAATTTTGCAAAAGTCCAGTACCAAAAAGCTGTTCCACAAAACAGGAAAATAGCTCTTATGGCTACAGTAGAAAAGAAAAAGAAGAAACATGTCCCTCACCGTTCCAAACGCCTGCCTAAGGGCCCCCACGGTGGAATCGAATTACTTTTAGTCCAGCCCATCGAACATCTGGGTGATCAAGGCGACGTGATCGAAGTTAAACCCGGATACGCCAACAATTACCTGCTTCCGCAAGGCTTGGCCACGGTCGCCACAGAGCACCACAAACGCATGATCGAAAAACACCGTGCCCGACTGGCCGAAATCCAAAAGGCCCGCGTGGCATCGCTCAAGGCCCTGGCCAAGGAACTGGCCCAACAGAGCCTGACGATCGAGGCCAATGCCAACGACGAAGGTCACCTCTACGGTTCGGTGGGCGCGGCCGAAATAGTAGCTGCCCTAAAGAAGGCCAACTTCTCGCTCACACAAGACCAGATTCGTCTGGAAGGTCCCTTGCGAGAACTCGGTCTCTACACGGTCAAAGTTCACCTCGGTCAAGACGTTGACGGCGAGGTCAAGGTTTGGGTCGTACCCTCGGTCAGCGAAGACGCTCCGTCGAGCTAAACACCAGGGTAAAAACACCCGCAAATTATTAATATTAACAGGCCCATGCGCTATGCGTGGGCCTGTTTTTTTGGTGCTATGGGCCAAAGCCCACACTCCCTGGCAGTCACTTGACGCCGCTGTCAGCTAGTTGGACAATAGGGTTTGACAAACAAATAACGGCACCAGAAGGACCGACCGCCATGGCAACCGCCGATCGAATCGATTCGAAACACTCTTCAGCGACTTCCGGCGAACGTCGTAGCGATGTTCTGGACCGCCTGCCGCCACAGAACCTGGATGCCGAAAAAAGCGTGCTGGGATGCATGCTGCTGGATTCTCTAATCTGCGACGACGTGATGATGATCCTCCGCCACGAGGATTTCTATAGCGATGCCAATGCAAAGCTCTTCGCTCAGATGGTCGAAATGCACAGCGAAGGCAAAAAAATCGATCCCACATTGCTTATCGAACGGCTCAAAACCAGCGGCGAACTCGATGCCATCGGGGGTGTGGCCTATTTGGCCGAGGTTGCCCAATCGGTCGCAGTGCCCGCCCACGCCGAGCACTACGCCGAGATCGTTCGCGACAAATCGACTTTGCGAGGTCTGATTCACGCCAGTTCGGAAATCATCCGCGATGCTTACGATTCAACCCAGGAGCCGGGCGAACTCGTCGGTCAGGCCGAACAGAAAATTTTTGGCATCCACGACATGCGCAGCGGTGGCGCTGTCGCCGAAATACATGACGTGTTGATGGAAACATTCGAGCTCATCGACCGCCGCGTCGAACACGGCGGGGCCACGGGCGTGCCCACCGGCCTTCACGATCTCGACAACCTTACCGGCGGGCTGCACGATTCAGAGTTTGTCGTGCTTGCCGCTCGTCCCAGTATGGGCAAGACGGCCCTAGCCCTGAATATCACTGAAAATGTGGTTATCGACGCCAATGTCCCCACATTGTTCGTCAGCTTGGAAATGGCCCGCTACGAATTGGCTCAACGTTTGCTCTCCTCGCAGGGCCGCATCGACGGCACCAAGTTCCGTAGCGGCATAATGAGCAAAGATGATCGCGAGAAACTGGTCGAAGCCTCGGCCAAGCTCAGCGCGGCGCCGCTGTTTATCGACGACAGCCCTAGCCGTTCGATGTCTGAAATTGCCGCCGAAGCACGTCGCATCAAGCGAAAAGCCGACCTGGGCCTGATCGTGATCGACTATCTGCAGCTCGTTCAGCCCGAGAACCCCCGCGATCCCCGTCAGGAGCAAGTCGCGAAAATCGCCCGACGTCTAAAAGG
>JAFGTN010000475.1 GCA_016934075.1 Pirellulales bacterium | reverse complement strand
CGGCACCGATAAAGATACCAGTGTCGATTATCCCGACATAGCGGCGGTTGTTGCGGGGAAAGTCAGCCAGGGGGAAGTCGACCGTGGCATCCTGGTCTGTGGTACCGGTCTGGGGATGGCCATCGTAGCCAACAAGTTCCCCGGCGTGCGGGCAGCGCCTTGTCACGATTCGGTCACAGCCGAATTGAGCCGTCGCCACAACGATCTTAACGTTCTCTGCCTCTCCGGCGATATCCTCGGCGAAAGGCTTGTTGATCGCCTCATCGAGACCTGGCTCAACACCGAATTCGAAGGCGGCAGGCACCAACGCCGCGTGGAAAAGGTCAAGGCCATCGAGCGCGGGGAAATGTAATACGCCCCCGAGTTCATCTGTTTAGCCTGGTCGCTTGCATGGTTACCTGCCCGATGTTAGCATGTATGCAATCTTAAGGCATGCTGAGGCAAAACATGAGGGAAGTGTCGCTGGGTGTTTTTCCGGCGACGACCATGGAGGTGGGGTTTCGTGTCGTCGACCATTACGATTACCACAAAGGTGCTCGGCCGCCGCAAGCGGATTCTCGACGATTGGTCGATACCGTTCCCACCCGATCTCGATGACGATGGCGATAGTCTAACTCTCCGTGATCTCATCACCCGCATCGTGATCGAGCAGATCGAGGCTTTCCGGCAGCGACAAGAACGGCGTAAGTTCATCGCCGTTTTGACCGAGCAGCAAATCGATGCCGCCGCCGAAAAGGGCAAGGTCGACATGGGCGGGCGGGATCTGAATCAGAAGGTCGACACCGACGAGGCGGTTGCCGCGGCGCTACAGGCCTTCGAGGACGGGCTGTACCTGGTTTCTATAGACGCACAAGAGTATCGCGATCTGGACGCCCAGGTTTTTCTACAACCAGACAGCCGAATTACATTCATTCGGCTGGTCATGCTTGCGGGAGGTTAAACATGCTTAATCAGGAACAAGCGGAAGCGGCACTGAAGAAGTTTAAGAGCAAGGAGTATGCGAAACGCCGCAAGACGCTTTGCGGAAAATTGCCGGGGCGGCTTCGTGAAACCAGTCGCGGGTTGTGTGGGTGTAATGCCCAGGGGAAGGAACTATCGGATTGGTTTGAACGACAAAAGGTCGTATCCCAAGCCGCGGTGCAACTGGATGCAATGACGGACACCCAGCGAAAGAAAGTTTTTGCAGCCATGTTTCCGCAAATGACCGAACATGTTGAAACTGCTTGGCAGCAGATGAAGTCCCAGCCCTATCAAGAGTCATGGGTTCGCAAGCCATTTCGGTCCCCCGCCTCACCTGAGTTGAGTTTGGAGCGACGTGGGTCGTGGCTTGCGGATTTGTTGAACACCACTGCGGAATACGACCAACCGATAACCTGGTTTGCCGAGTGGGCAGGCCATATATTGGGCGGTTATTATGGTGGCGGTTTGGGAACATTGTTCGCCGCCGCAATAGACGGTGGCGGAAAGGAGGGTGAGCAGGTCTACCAGACACTGGTGGCCGGTGCCTCGGGCGAACACGAAATCGCGCAGATGGGACACCATGTCATCCAGGCCCTTTTGCTCTGCTCACGCGAGGATGCCTGGGAGTTCATGGTCAAGATGCTTCTGGCGGCCCAGCGCGAAGAGGGGCTGCGGCAGTCCATTCTGGAAAACGTCGACATTGCCCACCCCGGTGCTTTCCGCCGCATGTTGCGGGTGATTCTCGATGAAAACCTGGTGCGTTTCGCCGCCACTGTTCGCGCGGCCGATGTCTGGTTGGGCCTGATGTGGGATTCGGCCAGCGCGGGTGTGGTCAAGAAAATGCTCGAGCAGGTATCGGAATTTCTACAGAGTAAGAGTGCACGAGACGCGGCACTACGTGGCGACGATGCTCAAGCCGTCTATCTGGCTCTCTGGACTATTGCCTTCGAAGACACGGCCGCCGTGCTGGCCCCAGCCCGCAAACTGCTCAAGCATAAGAGCGAGGAAGTGCGGTTCGCCGCCGCCGTGTTGCTCGACCGCGTTGGACAGGTCGATAGCATGAAACTTCTCCTGCCGGCGTTGGCCGATGCCGATCTTCGCGTGGCGGCCATGGCCGTAGGGGTTTTGTCCAGAGGGCAACTGACGGAGAAAGACCCCAAGTCCGGCGTTTTCGACAGTCTAGAGAAAATGCTGGACCGATTCCCCCAAAAAAAAACCAAGCTCAAGCCGCTGCTTTGGCCGTGGTACGAAATGACCGTACATCGTCAAATGATCGGCGGAGCGATGTTGTCAAACCTTGGCGATCTACCCGTCGACCGTATGTTGCCGTATATCCGAGACTTGGATGTGAACGATCGTTTCAGATTGGTGCATTTGATCGGCGAGCGGAAGCGTTGGAATTGCGACACGCGAGATGCATTGTTCGCGCTAGTGGGCGATGCCGGCCATGATGTGCGGACGGCTGCCTTGGATTACATTGCCAAGTGCAAGGTCACCGCCGAGGAGGCCGAGGGTTTGGAAAAGTTATTGACCAGAAAGTCAGGCGATCTGCGCCGTGGCGTGATGTCGGTACTATTAGGGCAAAAGGACCCAGCGGCCATGGCCAGCATCGAGCGTCTGCTGGCGGGGCGGAACACGATGCAACGCCAAGCCGGCATCGAGTTGCTGCTGCTAATGATCGAGGACAACAGGCGAGCTGACGATTGTCGCCAAGTGGCCCAGCAATTTGCCGACGCCGGCAAGAAAATTCCGGCCGCCGAGAAGAAACTGCTCGACACGGGCCGCGAAGTGCCCACGCTGTATAATGCCCTTGGACTGATGAACCCGGCCGATCGCGCCGAGATACCGCCGGTTGTCAAACGCAAGGTCACCATCATCAGCAAAGCGGCCGCGGAGGTGCTATATAGCCTGGACGCTCTGATTTATGCGAACCGTGAAGCCCCCGTGGAATGCGAATCTTGGGACGGTTCCAATGTGGAGAATTTGTTGGGCAATCTCCTTTGGGGATTCCCGTATCCGGATGGCGATTTACCCATCGAGAAGGATATCGAAAACTTGCCGCTTCGGGAAATATGGGAGCAATGGCTTGCCAAACGACCTGCGAAAAGCAAGGATGCGGACGGGCTGGAATTCGTTCGTGCAGAGATTCTATTTAAGATGCATGAATGTAACAACAACGCGCTCAATCGCGAGGGGAGGAAACGGCTCGGATTCATCAAGCTGAAGAAACTGCGGTATGCGCCCTTGATCGAACGGGTATTGCCGTGGTTGATAAAGTTGTCGTCGACCGAGAAGGCTGCCGAGAAGATCCTCGACATGGTCGAAACATCGTACGCCTCGGTGCCGGAGAAGGAGCTTAACAAGGTTTACGATCCGAACGATTGGAATGTTCGTCATTGGCGGGAAAGTGGGGCTTTATATTCGATCTGCGATTCGATGGCAACAAGACATTTTGTCTTGTGCCCCGGGCAATGGAACTCAGAGCATTTTGTGAGGTTCTGGAAGCTTGGTCGCTGGCAGGACGAGCCGTTTCTGCTTAAGGGCAAAAAGGTCAAAAGATTCGAAGTTGCACGTGATCGGGTAGATGAAAGGTTGCTGCTGGAAGCCTATGAGGCGGATGTGGCGACGGATGCGGATATTTATGATGCTATTCTCGGTCCTCGTGATGAGGATAGAAGTTTCGCTTGTTTTTCTTTCCTGAATCAACTGACGTGGAAAAAACCACACGAGATAACCAAGGACCACCCTTGGATTACCGAATTCGCCGACCGTTGTTGCCAGCGGGTTCTGGATGTCGAATTACAGCGCGGAGACGCACCAACCGAGGCATCGGCGGCGGCCGGCAACATCGCCTGCGTTTGGGGAATACCAAACCTCGTTCGCATCGTCCTGGCGCTTGGCAAGGACACTCTCACACGGAATTATGTCTACGGTGAAAAGAGCAAAAAAGATGTGTTCAGCAACTTATTGCGAGTGACCATGCCCAGCGAAATTGACACGGCGAAGGCGCTGGCTGCCGCCGTCAAGGAAGCCGGCATCACGGAAAAACGCCTGTTGGAAGTGGCCACGTTCGCCCCGCAATGGGCGGGCCTTGTCGAGGGTGTGCTGGGCTGGAAAGGTTTGGAAGATGCAATATGGTGGATTCATGCGCATACCAAAGATGATCGCTGGAGCGTCGGCTCCGAAATACGCGAGAGCTGGGAATCGGAAATTTCCGAACGTACGCCTCTGTCAGGTTCAGATCTGGTCGACGGGGCCGTGGACGTCGCCTGGTTCCATCGCGTTTACGACCAACTGAAAAAGAGCAAGTGGGAGCAACTCGACGCGGTGGCCAAATACGCCTCTGGCGGTGGTGGGCACAAGCGTGCTCAACTCTTCGCCGACGCCATGCTGGGACGTGTAAAAAAGACGGAACTCGTCAAACGCATGGACGAAAAACGCCATCAAGACACGGTTCGGGCGTTGGGCCTGCTGCCTTTGTCCAGGGGCAAGTCGCGGGAAAAAGACATTCTCGATCGCTATAAGCGGATGCAGGAATTCATCCGCACCAGCCGGCAGTTCGGCTCGCAGCGTCAAACCAGCGAGCGACGCGCTGCTGCCATCGCCCAGGCCAACCTGGCACGTACTGCCGGTTATAAAGATCCCATTCGCCTGCAATG